>DATBYX010000222.1:0-24880 GCA_036513475.1 Xanthobacteraceae bacterium
AACGGCCATCAGCAACGCGTCGACGGAAGTGGTCAATACCACGTTTTCCGGGCTGACGATCCCGGCGGTGTGAGCCCACAGCACACCGGCAAGTCCGCCGAACGCTCCTGCAATCACGAACGCGATGTATTTGTGCAGCCAAGTATTGTAGCCGAGAATTCGCATGCGAAGCTCGCGCTCCCGAATCCCCAAGAGGCTCGCTCCGAAGGGTGAGCGTACCATCACGTACATGGCCAATAGCGATAGCGCGAAGAACCCGAGCACGAGGTAGAAAAATGTAACATCGTGGGAGAGATCAATGCCGAACTTGGGCCGCGCGCTCAAATTGATGCCGTTGTCACCCCCGGTCAGGGAATTCCAGCGATAGGCCAGACCCCACACGCACTGGCCCAGCGCAAGCGTAATCATCAGGAAATACACACCGGTTGCACGCACCGCGAAGAGACCAAAAAATGCCGCGAGCACCGCCCCGGCCAGAATCCCGAAGAGAACCACCAGCCAAAAATCATACCCCAATCCGAACTGGTATTTCGTCGCCAGAACCGCCGTGACGTAGGCGCCGATCCCGAGGTAGGCCGCTTGCCCCAGGGATGCGAGGCCGGTGAAGCCGAGCAGGATATCGAGGCTCATCACCAGGATCGAGAAGGCCAAGGCACGCGTGACCAGCAAGATGACGAAGGAGCTCGTGAACGGAACGACGACTGCAAGCGCGAGAACGGCAGCGACGACTGCCAGGATCTTGGCCCATTGGCTCTGCATCGATCCTCTTCATTCCCTTCCGAACAGCCCGGTCGGCTTTACCGCCAGAATGACCGCCATCGGCGCATAGAGAGTGAAGTAGGAAATCTCGGGAAACAAGGCTTTCCCGAAGTTGTCCGCCAATCCCACCAGCAACGCCCCGATTGCGGCTCCACCCAGGCTGCCCATGCCCCCGATGATCACCACCGCGAACGCAAGCGGCAGGATCTCGAAGTCGAGCCCGGGGTAAACGCCAAGAAAAGCCCCTCCGATCACCCCGCCGAGTGCCGCAAGAAACGCGCCGAGCGCAAATACCAGCATGGAGATACGCGAGGTGTCGATGCCTATACCCCGCGCCATCTGCGCATCGTCTACCGTCGCGCGGACCGCGGCCCCCATGCGGGTCTTCTCCATCACCAACCAAAGGACGAGACCGATGGTCAGCGCCGTCGCGATCATGAAGACGCGATAGAGCGGAAGATAAATCCCTCCAACCACGACGCTCCTGGTCAGGAGCTCGGGTGGATTGATATCGAAATTGTTTCCGGACCAGATGTCCAGCGCCGCCTGCTGGAACAGAAAAGCAAACCCGACGGTCAACAACACCTGCCGAAGAGGATCAAACCCGAGGGGTCGCAAGAAGACGCGCTCCATGCAAAGGCCCAGCACGGCAATGGCCAATGCTGCAACAGGCAGTGCCAGCGCCCATGATCCCGTGGTCCAGATTACGGACAGCGCAACGTAGCCGCCCAGAAGAAAATACGAGCCGTGCGACAGATTGACGATGCGCATGACCCCGAAGATGAGCGACAGCCCGCTGCCCAGCAGAAAGAGGAGCGCGCCGTATGAAATGCCGTTGAAGGCCTGAATCAACCAGAAATTCGTATTCATGCTTGTCACGGACCCGGGCACGCTCGCAGCCAAAAGGGGTATCCGCTCAATAGACTTGTAGGGTGGGCAAAGGCGCGCTCCTCCAAACTATTCGACCCGCGCAAAATCTCGCGCGCCGTGCCCACGCTTCGGCTTTCCGCGTGGGCAAAACCTGTCCTCGGTTCCGATCGGGGATCGCCATTGATGCTGCGTACCTCTCTTTAGCTGCACGCGAGCGATTTTGCCCACCCTACAGCATGGACGCATCTGCGGCGCAACACCGCGGCTCATCTCGCGCAGCGGCAGTTCACCGGGACCGAACGGGCGCGAGTATTCGGGTGAGTGCGTCGAGCGGTAATGCGTGGGCCATTCGGCCATCTCTCCCGACCATGGTTTTCGCCGCGGTGAGCGCATTGAGAATGGCTTCTTCGGTTGCCTCCACCGCAGCCTCGAATAGGCTGTCCATGGCGCCGGGATCGATCATCTCGACCTGATGCACTGAACGCCTTGGCGGGACACGGTTACGGACGGAAAAGCAAAGGAAGATGTCTCCGCTGCCGCTCGCGCCAATCGAACCCACCCGGGCGAGACCGAGCGTTGCGCGCCGCGCCACGCGCTCGCACTGCTTGCCGAGAAGAGGCGCCGTGGTCGCGAGCACCACGATGATTGATCCCTGATCGCGGGGTTCGTCATAAGGCGAAGGGATATCCTTGAGCTCCCGGCCGAGAGGAATCCCCGCAATCGTCAGCTGCGACCGCAATCCATAATTCGCCTGGACGAGCGCTCCGAGCATCCAGCTGGCCTTGCCCTGCCGCACCACCCTCGATGCGGTTCCGGTACCTCCTTTGAACTCGTGGCAGATGGCCCCGGTCCCACCCCCAATGTTGCCTTCGGCCAAGCGACCGCCGGTCGCGCTTTCGAGTGCTGCAAACACCAGGTCGCGCGTGATGGGAAATGTTTCCGATTCGCTGAGCCAGGTGTCATCCGTTTCCGCGACGACGGGCAGCAGGGTCGGGTCGCGCACGTCGGATTTCACCGCGTAGGCGCAGAGGGCATCGCGCACGACGCCCACGCTGCACGTGCTGGTCAGCGCGATCGGGCTTGTGAGCAATCCTTGTTCGGCGAGCCACAGGCTGCCGGTCATCTCCCCATAGCCATTGAAGCAGGAGGACCCGGCAAAGACTGCCGAGCGAAAGATGTCGGCCTGCGGCCACAGCACCGTCACCCCCGTGCGCAGCACGTGGGGTTTGTCAACGCAAAGCGTGGCGTAACCCACGCGCACGCCGGCAACGTCGGTAATCGCATTGTTTGGGCCGGGCCGCAGTCGCCCAATGGTGATGCCGAGATCGCGCAGCCTGCCGCGTTTCATGTGCCCCCTACTGGTACCCTCTCGGGCCCGGACGGATTTCGATCTGCCGTCTTGGACAATAGCAAGCGGCCAGAGGTCCCGTCATTCTCTGTGCCGATCGGACGGGCAGATCTAGCACACAGCTGCCCTGCTTTTGAGCGCACTCCGGAGTCAAGGGACGACATCGGCGTGTGCAATCGCTGAATCTGCTCAATATTTGTCCACCCACGCAGTTGGCATGCCCAGTGCATACTCCCGGCGATGTGCATCCAAGCCATCAACTGCGCGCAGGGAGAAAAAGCCCATGAGTCATGCCGCCGCAAAAACCGTTCTCACCGGCTGCCTTGCCCCGATAGACAAGGACGGACTCGACACACTGATCGCGAAGGGCAAAGCCGATCCAAAGGTCATCAAGACGCTTAAATGCAAGACCGTTGCCGAGGGCAGATTTCGGCACCTTAATTTCATTCGCAACTTGCCGGCCTACGTTGTCGATGAGCCACCGGGCCTGCTGGGCGATGACACGGCACCCAACCCGTCCGAGGCGTCGCTGGCGGCACTTGGTTCATGCCTCGCTGTCGGCATTCACGCCAATGCCGTTGCCCGCGGCATCACCGTTTACAGGCTCGAGATCGAGCTTGAGGGCGACCTCAACATCACCGGCGTGTGGGGTACAGGCGATCTTTCGGAGAAGCCGGTCGGGTTCACCGACGTGCGGGCCAAAGTGCATTTTGAGGCGGATCGCCCGCGCGAGGAACTGGAGGCTCTCATCGCCCACGCCAGGACGTGGTCACCCGTGGCCAATACGTTTACGCGACCTGTCAGCCTCGAAGTCAAACTGGCGTGAGTCTGCGATGTTTCGATCGGATGGAATTAGGAGGCGTCATGGCCGGGCTTCACCAGGCTTGTCCCGGCCATCCACGCCTTGGCTGCCGGCCGAAAGACATGGATGCGCATGACGGGCATAGAGACGAGCGGAATCAGCGCTAGCAATGCTTGATCGTCAGGCCGCTGCAATCAGGATCAAGTCGCAGGCCGACGGTTCGGATGTGGTTGCGGCCGTACGAGACCTGTCTTTGCGCGAGCTCGCGCCGATCGTTCGAAAAATCGATGCTGAAGGTTTCTATCCGGAAAGCGTGATGCGCGCATTCGGCAGGGTGGGTGCATTCGCTTCTCACCTCCCGCGCAAATCGCTCGATGACGTCGCTCTCAGTACAGCAATCCGATCGATGGCCGCCGCCGGAGAGCATTGCCTCTCCACGGCGTTCTGCATGTGGTGCCAGAATGCCCTGGGTTGGTACATCTATGCCTCGGACAATGAAGGCTTGAAAGAGAAGCTCGGACGCCGGGTTGCGAGAGGCGAGGCGCTGGGCGGCACCGCGCTCTCGAACCCGATGAAGGCGTTCTTCGGGATCGAGCAGATCAGGCTCAAGGGAAGGCGTGTCAACGGCGGATACCTGCTCCGAGGCGCGCTGCCATTCGTGTCCAATCTCGGCGAAGACCATCATTTCGGTGCGGTATTTGAGGTCGAGACCGATCCCCAGCACTACGTAATGGCGATCATCCCCTGCGAAGCCGAAGGGGTCAGCCTCGTCGGCAGCAATAAATTCGTCGCACTGGACGGCACACGCACCTTCGCCGTGCAGCTACGGGACGCAATGATCCCCGATGACTTGGTACTCGCCGATCCAAGTGACGCGTTCATAAAGCGTATCCGCACGGGTTTCGTATTGCTGCAGAGCGGAATGGCATTCGGCCTGATAAGCGGCTGTATCGAGCTCATGAATCGAATGAAGGCCCAGCTAGGCCATATCAATAAGTTTCTGGATGTGCAGCCGGAGCACTTGAGCGAGCAGCTGCGGATGATGGAATCAGAAGTGGACCGGCTTGCCGCTACGCCGCTCGAAACCGATCAGGCCTATTGGCGCGCGGTGATTGAGGCTCGCCTCGTTGTCGGCGAAGCCTCCATCGCCGCGGCGCACGCCGCAATGATGCACTGTGGCGCACGCGGATACGTCACGACCGGGGCCGCCCAGCGCCGGCTGCGCGAATCCTATTTTGTGGCCATCGTCACGCCGGCAATCAAGCAGCTCAAGAAAATGCTGGCGGACATGGCGCACTAATCCAAACAAAGCCGGGAGCTGAGCCCGGCGAATATGAGAGGGAGCGACACGCCTGCAGAATGAGGGAATTTCGCGCTCAAATTAAAGGAGCCGTACATGAGCGAGAAGGTCCTGATCACTCCCACCGAGCTGTTGACGTTGACCAACAATGAGCCGGCTGTCCTGATCGATACCCGCGACCCGGCGACATATGCGGCGGGTCATCTGCCTGGTGCAGTCAATATCCACGATATCTTCACATATCTCGCGACGTCCACGCCGGAAGGCGTCGCAGCGATGTGCAACAAGTTTGCCGCGATTTTTGGCGACGCCGGACTCTCCGGGAAGGAGACGGCAATCGTCTACGAGCAATCGATGAATACCGGCTTCGGCCAGTCGTGTCGCGGCTATGTGCTGCTGAAATATCTTGGATATCCGAAGGTCAGGATTCTGCACGGCGGCTATGCTGGATGGACAGCAGCGGGATTGCCCACCACCACCGACGTCGCTGTGCCGAGGCCGGCGAGCTTTCCGATCGATCCGGGCGCGGCCGGCATCCTGGTCGACCTGCAGAGCATGAAGGCCGCCGTTGCCGATCCCAACATTGTGAAACTCGATACGCGCGACGTCGACGAGTGGATTGCCGATAGCTCCTCGCCCTACGGCAAGGACTTTTGCCCGCGAAAGGGGCGCATCCCCGGAGCGGTTTGGATCGAGTGGTACCGGATGATGAAGCCGACCCCGACGGGTCCGATGTTCAAATCGCGCGACGAGATCCTTGCTGAGTGCGCCAGCGTCGGCATCACCCCGCAAACACCCGTGGTGCTCTATTGTTTCAAGGGCGCGCGCGCCTCAAACACCCTCGTCGCCCTCAAAGAAGCAGGTGTCGAGAACGTCACCCTGTACTTCGGCTCCTGGAATGAGTGGTCGCGCGATCCTTCGCTGCCGATTGAGGCCGGGCTGCCGTTCAAAACGGCAGCAAGTGTGAGCGTTGCTGCCTGACCTTCACCGTCATGCGCGGCCTTGTCCCTGGGCTTGTCCCACGCATCCACGTCTTTGTGCGCTGCTGAGGCGTGGATGGCGGGGACAGCGGGGTCCCCGCTGCGCAAGCGCAGCGGGGTTCCGGTCCCGACCGTGACGAGCTCAACCTGATCAAAAAATGCTCCAGGGGCAAGGGCGCGTGCAAGCAAATAGAACTATGGCAACTCGCGAAAACCCGCTCGATCAGAAGCAGCCCGTCGACACCCCGGGGTGCAGATGCAGCCGCCACGATAGTGTGCGCGCGCACGACGGCGCCAGCTCAGGCGACCGCATACGCGTGGACGGCGAGGAGGAGCGGTACGAGCATGCCGTGGTTTCAGCAATCATCCGTGCTGTACTTCCCCACAATGCCGCGCGTCGCGCCTTCTTCAAATCGGTTGGGACCGCCACCGCAATGGCGGCGCTTGGCCAATTCTTCCCGCTCAAAGCGACGACCGAATTGCTCGCGCAAGGACGAGGCGCCCTCGAGAAAAAGAAACTGAAGGTCGGCTTCATCCCGATCACCTGCGCAACGCCCATTATCATGGCGCATCCAATGGGCTTCTATGCGAAGCACGGCCTCGATGTTGAGGTCATCAAGACCGCGGGTTGGGCCGTCGTGCGTGATAAGACGCTCAATAAGGAATACGATGCTGCCCACACGCTGGCCCCCATGCCGATAGCGATTTCGCTCGGGCTGGGTTCACAGCCAATCCCTTTCACCGTGCCAGCGATCGAGAATGTCAACGGCCAGGGCATCACGCTTGCCGGCAAGCACAAGGACAGGCGTGATCCGAAATCGTGGAAGGGTTTCAAGCTTGCGATACCTTTCGACTATTCCATGCACAATTACCTCCTGCGGTACTATCTCGCCGAGCATGGTCTCGATCCCGACAGCGATGTACAGCTGCGTGTGGTTCCACCGCCGGAAATGGTCGCCAATCTTCGTGCCGACAACATCGATGGCTTCCTCGCGCCGGATAGCATCTGTCAGCGTGCCATTTATGACGGCGTGGGCTTTCTGCACATTCTCTCCAAAGAGATCTGGGATGGACATCCCTGCTGCAGCTTTTCAGCAAGCCGCGAGTTCATCGCAGCCTCCCCAAACAGCTACGCCGCACTCGTGCGTGCGATCATTGATGCAACTGCTTTCGCCTCCAAGGCGGAGAACCGCAAGCAGATCGCGGAAGCCATTGCGCCGGCGAACTATCTCAACCAGCCGGAAATCGTGCTGGAGCAGGCGCTCACCGGCACGTATGCAGACGGGCTTGGAAACGTGAAGCGCGATCCGAATCGGGTCAATTTTGATCCCTTCCCCTGGCATTCCTTCGCAGTGTGGATGCTGACGCAAATGAAGCGGTGGGGACAGATCAAAGGCGATGTGGATTACAAGACCGTGGCCGAGCAGGTCTTTCTGGCTACCGACACGGCGAAATTGATGCAGGAGATGGGTCTCAGCCCGCCCGCAAGCTCGTATAAATCATTCTCCGTAATGGGAAAGACATTCGATCCGACCCAGCCCGATGCTTATATGAGCAGCTTCAACATCAAGCGCGGCTAGCCCTCCCGGAGGCCCTCGGAGGTTCCCGTCGAGCTGGCTCTCAACCGCGTGTGGGTCATGAGGTGGCGACGGCCGCCTTGATTGCGCCTTGCAGCTGGTGTGTATCAGTGGTGCAGGATGGGCACACGTGCCTTAGCTGATTCGGTATGGGGCTGAGGGGCCGAATCCATGATGGGGCAGCAGCAGTTCGCATATAAGCTGACACGTGCGCTTGCGGCCACATTCATGGTGCTGGCCACGGGCGCTGGCAGTCGTGCGGAAGAGTCGCTCCGCTCCCCCGATCTGCAAGCTGAATCCGGTCCGCAAGTCAGGCCAGCCGCGACGGCCGAGAAATTGCCAAGCCGGACTGAGGAAGACCCCGGTTTGTCCGAATGGATGACTTTGCCGGCGGTTTCCGACCCGGCATATTGGTCCTCCTTCGAGTTCAGTATCGGTGGAAATGTCCGGGCCGGCACTTCTTTCGACCGCAATAACGCGCCCTCGTCGAGCGCAGCCGCGACTCCCACCGATCAGCTCAGGGTGGGTAGCAGCTATCTTGGAATTCAAATAGAGAAGAATGTGCAGGTGCTCGAATCCCTCCGACGTACTGACTGTCCAACTGACGATGAGTGTGCGGAGTACTCGGGACTGCCCAAATCGCGTCAGCCGAAGGCATCCGCGAGGAATTTCAAGCCGCCGTTCATCGGCCTGTCCATCACAAGACCGGTTGAATGATCAACTCGGGTTGAGACGGGTCAACCGGCTGATCGCGTGAAGGCCCTGTAGGGTGCACAAAGGCGCGCATCCTCTGAGATGGTTCGCCCGGAACAATCGCGCACGCCGTACGCACGCCGTCGGACCGCTCGGACCCGCGTGGGCACGGCGCGCGAGGTTGGGCCATAACGGAGTCATCAGATGGGCGCGCCTTTGCCCACCTACAGCGCGTCGGTAAAACCGGCGGCGCTCCACCGTTTACTGAATGGATACCTTGTACCCGGGAGGCCGCCGATACCTTGGAAGAGGGGAGCGGGGCTCCCACGAACTTGCCACATAAGTCGAGGACAAGGGGAGCCTGGATTCGCCGGACCGTGAGCCGGCCGAACACGGTTTGTGCTCAGAGTCCAGCAGCTGGGATCTGATCCATGCAGGCGAAAACATTGATCGCGAGTGCGATAGCCGTGTCGGTTGCTGCCGGCACGACAGTGGCGGGCACCATTCCGCCGGGGGAGAAGCCGTCAGTCGCGCCCATCGTGCGAGCGGTGACTCCGGGCGTCGTAAACATCGCGACCAAAAAGGTGGAAGTCGTCGACAACGCCATGCTGCGGGATCCGGTGATGCGGGGGCTCTTCGACGTGCCCGAACGCGGACTGCGCCGGGAAACCCAGGCTGCCGGATCGGGAGTCATTGTCGACGCCGCTCGCGGTTATGTTCTCACGAACGACCACGTGGTCAAAGGAGCTTCAAGCATAGAAGTGACAACCAAGGACAATCGACGGTTCAAGGCCCAACTGGTCGGGCGGGACCAAGCGACCGACATTGCATTGCTGCACATCAAGGCGGAAAATCTCGTGGCCGTTCCCCTGGGCGACAGCAACTCGGTGGAAGTCGGCGATTTCGTTCTGGCCATCGGCAACCCCTTTGGATTGGGACAGACCGTCACGTCCGGGATCGTCTCCGCCTTGGGTCGCACCGACCTCGGCATCGAGGGCTACGAAGATTTCATTCAGACCGATGCGCCCATCAATCCGGGTAATTCGGGCGGCGCCTTGGTGACGCTCGACGGACGCCTGGTTGGCATCAACACGGCGATCCTCTCGAAGACGGGGGGCAATGTCGGGATCAGTTTTGCCGTTCCCATCAACATGGCGCGGCTGGTCATGACTCAACTGGCCTCCGGCGGTGAGGTCAAACGCGGTCGCATAGGCGTCACCCTGCGGAACGTCACTCCAGCAGAGCCTAGCCGCCCCATGGAATCCGAGGGGGCGTTCATCGAGGCGGTCGAGCCACAATCGCCCGCCGCGCAGGCCGGCCTGTCAAAAGGCGACATCGTGCTGGCCGCCAACAGCGTTGCGATCAAGAGCTCGTCGCAATTTCGCAATCTGATCGGGCTGACTCCCGTCGGCAGTCAAATCGATATTCGTTTCAGGCGAGGCACCGAGATGCTCAGCGCCAAGGTGCAGGTTGAGCCGCTGAAAGCAAAAACTTCGACCCAGCACACCCGCCGAAATTAGGCTGGACGCAACGCTTTTGTCGGCCTGTAGCGTGGGCAAAGGCGCGCCTGACCCATTCTCGCGCGCCGTGCCCACCAGCGTCGGCCGCGCGCGTGGGCAAAACCTGTCCCCGGCTCCGATCGGGGATCGCCGTTGAGGCTACGTACCGTTGTTCTCTCGCGTAAGCGATTTTGCCCACCCTACCGAGCCGACAACTCGCCGGCGGCAAAGAAATCGCGCAGCTCGCGACAGGTCTCCTGCGGCACTTCCTCCGAAAGATAGTGGCCGCAAGGCAGCGCCTTGCCGGCGACGATGTTGGACGCATAGCGCGGCCAGATCTCCATGGATTTCTGATTGCGGCCGACACCACCGGTTGCGCCCCACAGGAGCAGAAGCGGACAGGCGATCTTGCGGCCTTTGGCGAAGTCCTCCTCATCCATCGCGAGGTCGACGCCGTGAGTCGCGCGATAGTCCTCGCACGTGGCATGGACGGTCGCAGGATTGCGGAAGTAGCGCTTGTATTCTGCTAGGGCCGCCGGATCAAAGAAGCTCAACCCCTGCGCCGTCTTCGCAAGCTTCTTCTCGATGAAATAATCGGGATCCGCACCCATCAGCCGCTCGGGAAAATCATACGGCTGGATCATGAAGAACCAATGCCAGGAAAACGTGCCCCACTGCCGTGTGACGTGATTGAGCAGATGATGCTGCGGGATGATGTCCAGAATGGCCGCGCGCACCACGCGTTCAGGATGGTCGAGGCACATCCGGTGGAGCACGCGCGCACCGCGGTCATGGCCGGCGGCATAAAAGCGCTGGTGGCCAAGCGCCGCCATGACCTCGACCTGATCCTGCGCCATGGCGCGAAAGGAATAGCCGCTGTGATCGTCGCCGCCCGGCGGCTTTTCGGAATCGCCATAGCCGCGCAGATCAGTGGCCACCACCGTGAACTCTCGCGCCAGAGCAGGGGCGATCTTGTGCCAGGAGAGGTGCGAGAATGGATTGCCGTGCATGAGCAGGAGCGGAGGTCCAGCCCCGCCATGCACGGTCAGGATGCGTGCGCCGCTTGTCGGTATCTCCGTCCGGCGGAAGCCTTCGAACACCGTCGCAGGGATCAGCGGGTGAGGACGATGAATTCCGTCCCGCGGCCGGTCTCACGCCCCAGCCCGTCATCGGAGATGACGAGGGACGAGCCTGGGATCAGGAGCTCGCCTATCCGATCGACTGCCTCCTTCGGGAACTGGATGCGGTCGAGCGCCTCTGCCGCGCTCGAAGGAGCCTTCAAATGTGCGACAGGCACAGGGGCCGACTGCTCCCGTCCCTGCCGGCGGCTTGACCGGTATTCCGGCATCGCGTTGCCGTCGGTCGGGATGGTCATGAGGTTCCAACGCATGCCCGCACCGTCGTCGGTCGTTTCCATGGCTGTAAAGACATGCAAACCGAGCGGCTGATCGGGGTTGTCAATCGAGATGGGCATATCGAACATGGGCGCCATCCCCTGACGCACAAAGATCTTCTTCTCCTTGCGACTCACGAATACCGCCACCTGCCCGCTGCGCTTGATCAGCTGGTCGGCGTTTTTGCTGCGCACCGGCGCAATCGGCTTGGCGGGATCGAGGGTCGGCTGTGGCTTGGCAGGTCCTTCCTCCGCAGTCGTCTCGGTGGACGGGGCAGGAGGCGACGCAACTTCCAGCGGGTCTTGCGTGGCATCCCCCGCCTCGACGGACTTGCGCAACTCGGTGGGCGCAAGCGTTGCCGGAGCCTCCGAGGCGACCGGGACGGGCGCAAAGGTGCCCGTGTGGTTTGCTGTCTCCTCGGCGGTGTCGCCGACGGGAAGTGGCTCGGCAGATTTGGCGTCAACGACCCTCTCGGCAGGGAGCGGGGCGTCGGAGGCGTCCGACGTCTGCTCGGCCTGTGCAATTCTGACCGGTTCACCCGCCGCGCGGCCATCGGTCTGGTTATTCATCGCGATCCGTGCTTCCGGGGGCTTCTCCTTGGGGACGAACAGCTTGGGATGCTCAAAATCGACCGGCACAATCTCGCTGCGCGCGACAATAAAGCGAACGCCCAACTTGGTGATGGGCCAGAGCTTCTGGGCAAAGTCGTGTGATGTGCGGATACACCCATGCGATGCCGGATGGCCGGGAAGCACGCCTTCGTGCAGGGCCACACCCGACCAGGTGATGCGCTGCATGAACGGCATCGGAGCGCCGCTGTAGATGTTCGAGTGATGGTAGCGGTCTTTTTCGATGACGCTGAAAACGCCCGTCGGCGTAGAATGACCGGGCATGCCGGTCGAGACCGGCCCCTGTGCCACACGCGTCCCGTTGCTATAGAGCGTCACCTTCTGCGTGTTGATGTTGACGACGAGCTGCAACGGGCCCTTCGGCAGCTCCCCAAACCCGGGATCCTTCTTGGGCTGTTCAGAACGGTCCTGATGGCGATGCCCGGCGACCCGCACGCGGCGGCTGTAGCTGTATACGGGCGCCGACCAGGCGCTCGTGCCAAAGTACTGGATCCGCCGCGGATAGGCGTCGGCCGCGCCTGTCAATCCACCGAGCACGGCGAGCGCGACGGTCGAAACAAGAGCCGCCCGCAGGCCGCCGAGACCGGCGCCGCCACATGCGGTCCCTGTTGATTCTGCCAAAGTCGGAATTGCCAAGACACTTCTCCACGTTATTGCGTGCCGATGTGGGATGCACCACCCGTTTGCAGCTCGATGTTGGCTCGGAAGCTTCTTGCGGATCGCCCGCCCCTGACGCCACATACCGTTTAGTTGCACAAGATGCGGTCTCGGTTCAGCCGCCCTGCAGCGGCTCACCGCGTAACATGATTCCGTCGAGCACAATATGCGCAAGCGGATCGCGAAGTCGATGATGTCGTATGCAGCCGTTCATGCCAGCACGAGCCATGCTGCGATGATTCGGTAAACAATTCTAACTTTGCGATTGGGGTGTACGCGAACTCTTGATCCCATTGAGGTTAATGGAGAAATCGGAGAGGCTTCGAGCCTGAACTGGCCGCCCCGCGCGGCCATCTATCCGCCTGCGCAGCAAAATCCTGAACGAGATTTTCTGGAGCGATGCGGCTTTGCCGCAACGGATTGTTAAGCGAGGCGCATCAGCTGCGTCCGCCCGCCGACAGAATTGCCCGGGTGGTGTGATCAGGCCCGAAGTCGTCCGCGCCGTGGATCGAGAGGAGCTCGGAAAGCCGCGTCCGCGCGCGATTGACCCTGCTCTTGATCGTGCCCACGGCGCAGTCGCATATGGCCGCAGCCTCCTCGTAGGAAAACCCCGACGCGCCGACGAGGATAAGCGCCTCCCGCTGGTCCGAAGGCAACTTTGCAAGCGCAACGCGAAATTCCTCGAATTCCACCCGGCTATGCTGCTCGGGGTGAGACCTCAGGCTTTCCGCATAGCTTCCGTCGGTATCCTCGACCTCGCGGCGGCGCTTGCGGTATTCCGAGCGGAACAAGTTGCGCAGAATCGTAAACAGCCAAGCGGACATATTGGTCCCGGGCTGAAAGGAGTTGATGTTGGCCATTGCGCGCAGCAGGGTCTCCTGCACGAGGTCGTCTGCACGATCGACATTGCCGCACAAGGAAATCGCGAAGGCCCGCAAGCTCGGGACCGCCGAAAGCATCGCATCGCGCACAGACGGTCGCATTGTCATCAGTGCGATCCATTCCTGCCCGGATCTGCCAGATCCTCGTCGTCCATCAGGCGATCCGGAAGTGCATCGTCGTCCGCCGCATCGTCACCTTTGCCCTGCTCCGGCCGCTCGACCGATCTCGGCATGGCCGTTGTGACATGTGGGTTGTCTGCTCCTTTGTCGAGCTCCTGCAGCAGGTTTTTGAAACGGTCAGGAACCCCCTGCTTCACGACATCGTCGTATACGCGGTGGAGGATATCCCCCAATCGCCGCTGGTCCTCCCGGCTCAGGCGTCCTCCGGGCTTTCGCGAGGGGGCATCCGTTTGCATGGCGGCCTCTGCCCTTACCGACGTTTGCGCCGTGACCGCTGAGTGATGCGCTCTCCGCCCCGCCCAGCCCGGCCTAAGTGGCTTTTCTTCCTTCATTTTTCGCGCCCTGCAATCGGCCGAGGCCCTGCAGGTCCCTCCCTCATATCCCAGCATAACGAGTGGGGAAACCGATCGTTCCGTCGACGTTGGAACTTTCTTGTGGCACGGGTGTTCTCGCCGGGTATCATTGTGGCAAGGCCATGAACGGGAGGGTCACCGTGCCGAGCTCATCCGCCGTCGCCCAATACCTTCCTTTCCTGCGCCGCTACGCGCGGGCCTTGACCGGCAGCCAAGGGTCCGGGGACGCTTACGTGGCGGCCACGCTTGAGGCTTTGATCGCGGACCGCTCCATCATTGAAGACCCGCGCGGCCCCCGCGTTGCTCTCTACCGGCTCTTTACGAAGATCTGGAACTCGGTCGCAGTCAATGACAACCGCGCTTCGGCAGAAGGCGTTTTGCCGGGCGAGCAGAAGCTTGCCCACATAACCCCGCTACCCCGCCAGGCATTTCTGCTCGTGGCGTTGGAAGGCTTCTCCGAGCCCGATGCGGCGCGCATTCTCGAGATCGACATCGTCAAGCTGCGCGCGTTAGTGGAGGAGTCGGGCCGCGAACTGGCCGCAGAAATCGCGACGGATGTCCTGATCATCGAGGACGACACGTTCATCGCAATGGAGCTCGAGACGCTGGTTGAAGGGCTTGGCCATCATGTCCTGGGGGTCGCCCGCACCCACGCTGAGGCTCTCGCGTTGACCAAGAAAAAGAAGCCGGGCCTCATTCTGGCGGACATTCAGCTTGCGGACGGCAGCTCAGGCCTGGAAGCCGTCAACGAGCTGCTGGCCTCATTTGAGGCGCCAGTCATCTTCATCACCGCGTATCCGGAGCGTTTCCTGACCGGAGAGCGCCCGGAGCCGGCATTCTTGATCGCGAAACCCTTCCAGCCGGCAACGGTTTCCGCCGTCGCGAGCCAGGCTCTATTTTTCGAGCGCAGCGCCAAGCGACGGGACCGACGCGTCACTGTTTAGAGCACCAGCCGGCGCGTCACTGTTTCGAACACCCTTCGGTCATCCCTCTGGCGGTACCTTCGCCTTCGGGCTTCAATGGGGAGATATTTGCCGCTGTCTCCGGCGGGTGTGGGCCGGCAGGCCAGCCGGAAAGACACGGGCGCAGCCGACAATTACATCAGCTGCGCCCGAGATGCCGGCCGAGCACGGGGAGGGGGAAATGGGCGGCCGGCTGCCATGACAATGCCAGCCAAATTCTTTGGTTCCCAGAAATTATGCTTTTTGCGGGACGGGCAGCAGCGCACCTGCTGCCAAACGGCGCCATCCCGGCCCGACAGACCTTCCGGTCAAGGGGCAACCCGGTCCGAGCAAGCTGCGAAATCCGGCAGGTTCGCAGGGCGGATTAGCATCAGCGTAATCCGGCGCCCACCAGAGCGCGGGTTACGCCAGCCGACTTGTGGCTAACCTGCGCTGCCCCTGCCCTGCGTCCCTGCCACCGGACCGCGGACGACGTGGACCCAAGACGTGGACCCCAATAGGCATGAACCTAACGGCGGGTTAACGCGACTAACGGGCATATGGATCGTGGGAGCAACACTATGTTGCGGCGTTCTAAATATCTCGTGCCCTGCTGCGGCGCAGCTTTCGCTCTGGCTTCTTTTCTCATCGGCCTTGAAGTGTCCGCGACCACGGCGGCCTCGCTTGGGGAGCAAGGGTCGGTTGTGATCAATCGTGGCCTCAAGGGGGACCGTCTACCCCTCGTGCCCAGCGTCAGCCGGAATGCCGGCAGTGGGCCGGCAGAGGTCCAAGCGCCTCCGGCACCGGCGCAGCTGCCCGAGCTCCTCGTTGGCTGCGAGCCGATCGTCAGCTCGATCGGTCAACCGCCGCTCGCGCGCGTAGCCGGACGCTGCCTGTCCTGATCAGCCGCGCCGCGCTCGCCGCGCGCACCTGCCCTCCTCTTTCGTCTCTTTCGTCGGCGCACAATCCCTCGGGACGCGTCTCAGAGTCGTCCCATCAGCACGAGGATGAGGACGATGATCAGAATGATCCCGATTCCGCTGGAGGGATAGTAGCCCCACTCCGTGCTGTAAGGCCAACTTGGTATCGCTCCGATGAGCAGCAGCACCAATATGATGAGCAGGATGGTGCCTAACGACATAATTATTCTCCTGTTGAATGATTGAGTAAACGCGGCTGCCAAACGCAAGTACCTCGGCATTGTTCCACGGCCGCATTCTTCCTCCGCGGATGGGATCCGTCTGCGCGTGGAAGCCGCTGAGTTTGGAACTTTTTTCGAGCCTCAGCGCTTGAGAATGAACGAGCTGAGGCTGCTACCGGGTCGCATCGCGGAGCGGGTTGCGGGAAGCCATCTCCCCTTCAGTTTTTCCGATCCTACCATCCGCCCTGAAGCGCGAGCGCTTGGAGGACGGCCCAGCATTGTACAAGGTTTGCGAACGCGAATGAACGCTCTATCAAGTTGCTTTGAACCTGCGCGGGCTTTTGCCCATGCGAGTCGAAGTGGCAGGCTGCCTGCGCCTGAGCAACATCGCGTAAATGCCGAGCGGGTGATTCAACAGAGCGCGGGCGGTTGCCGGTGGAAGCCGGGGACGGGTTTTGGCCGCGCTGCATACTCTATAGAACCAGCGGCGGCCTGAGAGATTTGAAAAGTGTCTCAGCCCCCGGAAAGTAGAAACGACGAGCCGGAGATTGCCGTCTCCGGTGCGGAAAGCCCATCTCACCTCGATACCTTTCGCTCTGCCCTTGATGGCGGCCAGCTTGGGGTTTGGTCATGGGACCTCAACTCGCATCGTCTGGTGTGGTCGAACAATCTCGAGGATTTCCACGGTCGCCCCATTGGTAAGCTGGGTGGCATATTCGTGATCGCTCCAAAGGAGCTGGCCGCTCAGGAGCGCGCCGGGCTCCTCGCCGCGCTTCACAAGACGCTGGCCACGAGTGAGCCGTGTCGCCTGGAATACCGCTTGCCCGGAGCGACAGGACGCGATGACCGCTGGTTCGAGGCCTCTGCCACCGTGGTAATGGAAGAGGGCAGCGCCGTGCAGCTCATCGGCATGTGCCGCGACGTCACCGAGCGGCTGCGCGTGAACCGGGAAGTCCGCGTGCGTGCGCGTCAGCAAGAAATGCTCGCGCGGCTCGGCGAGCGGGCGCTGGCGGAAAGCGACCTGCAGAAATTCTTCAATGAGGTCGTGGCCACCGTCGCGGAGATACTCGATGTCGAGATGGTGAAGATCCTCGAGCTTCTCCCAGGCGACGCCGAGATGCTGCTTCGAGCGGGTACCGGCTGGAAACCAGGATTGCTTGGGAAGGCGACCATTTCGACCGGGCGCCACTCACAGGCAGGCTACACTCTCGCTTCGGGCCGCCCGGTGATCGTGGAGCATCTGGAGACAGAAACCCGATTCGGTGGGCAGCCGCTTCTGCAAGATCATGGAGTGGTGAGCGGCATCACCACTCCCATCGCCGGGCACGATGGGCGAGCCTACGGGGTGCTCGGAGCGCACACGGCCAAGCCGCGCAAATTTGCAGAGTACGAGGTTTCGTTCCTCGCCGCGGTTTCCAACGTCGTTGCAGGTGCCATTCAGCGCAGGCAGCTCGATGAACGCCATGAGCTGATGATCCGCGAGCTGCGGCACCGTTCCGGCAATTTGTTTTCCCAGCTGCTCGCTTTGTTCTCGCAGACAGCCAAGACTTCGCGCAGCGTTTCCGACCTGGTCACGAAATACGAAGCTCGCGTCCTCGCACTGGCCAATGCCCACCGTCTCATCACCGAGGGAGGCTGGAGATCGACGTCCCTGACGGAGCTCCTGAACACGCTGCTTGCACCATTCCTCGACCGAATTTCATTTGGGGGTCCGAATGTCTTTCTCGAACCCGATCCGACCTTTGGATTGAGCATGGCGGTGCACGAGCTGGTCAGCAACGCCGGCAAGCACGGCAGCCTGTCAGAGCCGGGCGGCGGCAGAGTCAGCTTGACCTGGTCGGTCACTCGCACCGAGCAAGGACTTACGCTTGTGCTCGACTGGAAGGAGAGCGGAGGTCCTGCACCCAAGCGCAGCCGCAGACCCGGTTTTGGCACTCGCCTGATCAACATGGTGATCGAACGCCAGCTCAACGGCGAGGTCGAGCAATCATTTGGAGCGGAAGGGCTTGAAGTAAAGCTCATCGTTCCTTTGACGCACGAGCGCTGGCCCGGCGGTGCGCGGACCGGTGCCAGCGGCCAACCCCCCGGGTAAAGCGCGTTCGGCTCGAGTTGACCGGTAGGGTGGGCAAAAGGCGCGCCCGTACCTCAACAGTGGCCACGCAAAATCTCGCGCGCCGTGCCCACGCGGGCACGACCCTCTTCGACGGCGTGGGCACGACACGCGCACCACTTGTTCATGTGGAAACACATGTGAACCGCACGCGTCTTTGCCCACCCCACTGCCGGTTTATGTCATCATCTCGTCGGTCGGCATGATGCCCCAGAGGTTGGAAGCGGCGGGGTCCTTGGGCCAGACCTTGGGCTTCTGCGGATTGTCGCGATGCCAGGGCCGCGGCTCGAAATAGCCCAGCTCCTCATTCATACGATCAAGCTCGGCAAAGGTCTCGGTGATGAGCCCCGCAGGACTGCGGTGATAGGCAAACAAGTTGTGGCCAATCCCATGCCGTCCAGGGCCCCAGAGCAGCTTGTAGCCGTTGAGGCTGAGATAATCACACGCGGTCTGCAAATGACCCCAGTCGCGCAACTCAAACGCGGTGTGGAAATGCCGGTTCGAGCCGGTCTGCATCAGATTGATGGTGTGGTGATCAGGACCGCAGCGCAGAAAGGAGAAGAAATCAGCCATCCAGTCCGATTCGCGAAAGCCGAGTACGTCGCAATAAAACTTTGTCACATGCTTTACGTCAGTGACATGGAAAGCGACATGCCCAAGCTTGTGGGGTACGATGCCCTTCACAGGATAACGCTGACCTGAAAATGCCTCCCGCTTGAAAACTTCTATCAAGGTCCCCTTGGGATCCTCGAAGCTGAGCATCTCGGAGATGGACGGGTCGGGATCCTTCTTGCGCTGCGTCTTGACCCCAACACCCTGTACCTGACGTTCGAACGCGCCAAGATCGTCGTCGAGCCCAAGCTGGAACCCGACCCCCACGCATTGAGCTTGTGTCCCGGCGCGCAGCACCACCGAGTGATGATCGATTGTGGAAGCGAGATAGACGGCATCCTTGCTTTTTTCCGTAACGGTCAAGCCGAGGATATCGGTGTAGTACTCGGTTTGCCGCTCCACGTCGGGAACCTGGTATGTCGTGTGCGCGATCTTCTTGACGCTGATCATCAGGAGCCTCCCTGGTCATTCTTCTTTGCTGCGCAACTGGGGACAGGATTTTGAGCGAGGCAAGGCGGCGACGGTATCGACCATGGCGGCGACATCCAGCTCCGCAAAGCCCATATCCATGAACTTGTCGTAGAGCCCGGCGGCGCGGTCAAGCATCGGCGTCGCGACCCCCATGCTGTCGGCGAATCCGCCAATCAGGTCAAAATAATGTTGCAACGCCGCAGCCGTACCTTGGGCAGGAACAAACCGCCGAGCTGCCATCCAGGGTGCGCGAATACGGAACTGGGTCGACCCGCCGCTCCCATCGGCAATGGCCTTGATCATGAGATCGACATCTACTCCCGCCTTGAGACCGAGCGCCATCGCTTCCGCAGTCGCTGCGATGTGGATTGCGACCAGCAGGTTGTTCACCAGTTTGACCCGGCTCGCGGCACCAAACGGGCCGAAATAGAGGCACTCGTCGGAGAAACCGGCAATGACCCGTTGCGCCACGCTGCAGGCTTCCTTGTCGCCCGCCAGGTAAATCACTGCCTTGCGAGCCGCGACCATTCCCGGCGTACCGCTCACCTCGCCATCGAGGAACACCGCGCCTTTTTGCGCAAATGGCGCGACGTACTGCTCTTTATCTGGCACTGCATAGGATCCCAGCTCGACGATGATCTGGCCTTGATGCGCCGATTTCAGGAGCCCGCGTTCGCCGTTCACCACGTCGGCGAGCGCCTCCGATGAGGGCAGGCAGGAGAATACGATATCGGCCTCGGTCGCAATGTCGGCGGGCGAATGAGCCGCAACTCCGCCGATCTTCTCGAACTCGGCGAGCGTGCCGCGGCGATACCCGAGCACCCGGTAGCCGCTCTTGATCAGGTTTGCACAAATCGGAAGCCCGATCTTGCCGGGGCCGATGAAGCCTATCGTCTCCATCCCAGTACTCCTGACTTGCGCCCAGTAGACGCCGCATGCTCGGCGTGCTCCCTCTCCCCGCGCTAAGAGCGGGGAGAGGGAGCGATCGAGTTTGCCGCACCGTCCTTCATCAATCTCGGGCACGAACTTGTAATAGAACCTTCCGTCAGCCGGCCGCGCGCGCACTGAATTACGTACACAGCATCGAGCGTCCCTTCCAATCGTCCTTGAGCTTATCCCGGAGCACCTTGCCGCGGTCGCTCTTAGGTAGACTGGACACGATGAATACCTGCTTGGGCGTTTTCTGCACCGGCAGACAAGCCCGACAGTGCTCGGCCACGGCCGTTGCGGTGAGCTCGATGCCGGGACGCGGCACGACATAGCATATGACCTCTTCGCCTTGGATCGGATCCGGCACGCCGACGGCTGCAGCATCGAGAATTCCGGGATGCCTGAGCAACACCTGATCGATCTCCAGCGGGGCGATGTTGATGCCGCCACGGATGATCAGGTCCTTTGTACGCCCGCTCACGTGAATGAAGCCATCCTCGTCCATGACTGCGAGGTCGCCGGACTTGATGCGCTTTCCGCGGATAGGCTCGATCGTGCCGTCCTCACGCATGTACCCGATCGCACAGTGCGGACCACCGGCCGTGACTTCGCCCTCGACGTTGCGTGGGCTTGGCTTGCCTTCGCTGTCGACGATCTCGAGCTCCTGATGCACTGCGGGAAGGCCGACCGTGCCGACCTTGTTCCGGTAGTGACGATTCCCGGCCAGCCAGCCTGCTTCGGACATGCCATACATCTGCAGCAGCTTGACCCCATACATGTCTTCGAAACGCCGCCACTGCTCGAGCGTCAGGGGCGCTGTGCTGCAGGTCATCAGGCGCAAGCAGCTCGGCACCTTCAGCGCAGCGTGGTCCGGTTCTCTATTGAGGAGCATGTTGATCACGGTGGGCACACCGGCGGCGAAGGTGATGCCGTAACGCTCAATCCACTCGAAAAAGCGGCTTTGGGAAAAGCGCCTCGCGATGTGCAGGGTAAGCCCCTTTTCCAGGAAAGGCATGAGGCTGAGCACCTGCGCCGAGTTCCAGCCAAAGGATCGATATTCCAGTGTGCGGTCATCCGCGCTCAGTCCCAGGCACTCCAGGGTGGACAGCCCATTAAGCCAGTAGGCGCAATGATCGTAGACGACCAGCTTCGGCCGGCTGGTCGTGCCGGACGTGCAGAAGATGCAGGCCAGATCGGCAGCGTCGTTACGCTCCGGGATATTCCGGGGCGTAACGCCGCGCGGCATGGCGCAGAAAAAAGAGTCCTGCGGGTCTCCGCCGCTCGGCTTGGCAGGAAAATCTCCAAACCGCACAAACGGCTTGCCCCGAAGCAGCGCGTTGCCGTCAAGGTCCTTGTGAACGAGCGTGAGTGCCGGTGAGATAGTGGCGGCGAGGCCTGCGATGAAGGCAGCATTGAGCTCCACATTGAGCGGAGCGACGATTGCGCCGAGGCGCCAGATCCCGAACCAAAGCAAAAGCTTCTCGAGATTCTCCTCGACCAGGAGCAACACCCGGCTGCCCTTGGCTACTCCCCTCTCCTTGAGCGCTGCCGCTATGTCGGCGGTTGCCGCTTCCAGTGCGCCGAAGCTGATGGACTTTTCCTGGTCGACGTCCACGATCGCGAGCTTGTCCGGATGCCGCTCGCGGTAGCCGGCGAGCAGGTCGGCAAGAGGGGCATAGGGAATTTCCGGCCGGTGCTCGCCGAAAACATCCGCCGCACCGGTCACGACGATTTCGCCTGACGGCTTGTCGCCTCCAGCACCGCGGACACAATGCCTGCATAGCCGGTGCAGCGGCACAAATGCCCGCTGAGCACGTCTACGATCTCCGCCTCGGAGGGGTGAGGATGGCACGCAAGAAAATCGGTAAACGACATGAGGATTCCCGGTGTGCAGAATCCGCATTGTAGGGCGTGATTATTCTGGAAAGCCTGCTGGAGAGGGCTGAGCTTTCCGTCTGGGCCGGCCAATGCTTCTACCGTCGTGACCTCCCGGCCCTCGGCTTGAATGGCGAGCGTGAGGCATGAGCGCACCGCCGTTCCGTCGATCAGGACCGTACAGCAGCCGCAGACCCCGTGCTCGCACCCCACATGCGTCCCGGTCGCGCCGAGCACGTGGCGGAGGAAGTCGCTGAGCAGCATGCGGGGCTCGGCCTGCCCCGAGGCTTTGCGGCCATTGAGCGTCAGGCTCACGCGCGCGTGTTCACTCTTGCTCACGCGGCGCATTGTTGCCTCGCTTCTTCCACCACGATGGGTCCAAGCCGGCGCAACAGATCCCGACGCATGCGCGCGGAGGCATGGATGTCGTCATATCCCTCGAGCTCCCAGGCAAGCCGCTCGATTGCGTGTTGCAGGGAAGCGGCGCCATCGACTTGAAACGAGCGAACCGCGGGGCGGTCTGCCATTCCCGCAATCCCGATGCGTATATTTTCGCGGTTCTCGGCTGCCGCAGCGATTGCGACAATGGCAAAATCCCCGTGTCTGCGGGCAACCTCGCGAAAGGCCACCCGCACATTCACAATCGGGAAACGGACCGCAGTGATCAGCTCGTCGGGCGCGCGCGCCGTCAACAGCATGCCTTGTTGAAACTCGCTCGCGCAAAGCGTACGCGCAGCTCTCTTTGAGCGCAGCATCACTTGGCCTCCCAGCAACGCAAGCGCCAATGGAAGTTCCGATGCCGGGTCCGCGTGCGCAATCGAGCCGCAGACCGTACCTTTGTTGCGGGTCTGGAAGTGACCGACAAAAGGCAAGACCGCGTGCAACAGCGGAAGCTTCTCGGCGAGCGAGGGCAACTGCAGCAGCCGGTTCTGCGTCACGGTGGCGCCAACTTCCACAGTACCGTCCAGCTCGCGTATGGCATCCAGCTCGCGAATGCGCGTGATGTCGATCAGCACCGGCGCTTCGACGACCCGCAGGTTGAGCATGGCGATAAGCGTTTGCCCACCGGCAAGAATGCGGGCGTCTTCACCGTGCTCCGCCAGGAGGGCGAGCGCTTCATCGACCGTCTCGGGACACATGTAATCGAAGGGGCGCGGCTTCATCCGCCGTTTCCCGCCGGCATCGGCATCTGGTCCGGGGAGGGACGCGCTTCGATGCCGGCGATCAGCGCGTGGATGCGCCGCGGCGTGGCGGGAAGCTGCACGTCTTTGACGCCAAGCGCATCGGCGATCGCATTGGCAACGCACGCCGGGACGCTCATGCAGTTGCCCTCAGCGAGACCTTTTGCCCCGAGCGGCGTCAACGGAGATGGCGTCTCCTGATGCAAGATCTCGAGCGGCGGGATCTCCGCTACGGTGGGAACGAGATAGTCTGCGAAAGTACCGGTGAGGAACTGACCGGTGTCGTCATAGACGAACTCTTCGTAAAGGGCGGCGGCAATGCCCTGTACGAATGCACCCCGCACCTGGCCGGAGGCGATCAAAGGATTGAGCATGCGACCGGCATCGTGCATGGAGACATAATGGTCAACACGCACCTGGTAGGTGAGAGGATCGATCTCGACACCGCACATGTCGAACACAAAGCCATACGTGAGCGACGTGTTGATGCGGTCGTCATTCGCCGGGGGCTCGAGCTCGGGGGGCGACCAGACCGCGGTCTCGCGTAATGCCGGCGCCATGCCTTCCGGGAGCATCACCAGCGACCAGTGCGCGGTGCCGGCCACCCGCCCGAACGCAATGGCATTGTCGGGATTGCTGCGGCTGCGGATTTTCCCGCCGGCGAGCTCGAGGTCCTGCGGCAGGACGTTGAGCTGCTTGGCGGCAATGGCCTTGAGCTTGTCCGCCATGCGCTCCGCTGCAAGATGCGCCGCCACGGCAGTGCCCGGGGTGAAGCGGCAGGAATAGGTGCCTGCTGCAATCGACCATTGATCCTTCGCGGTATCCATCTCAAGAACGACGTTGACATCGGCGGGAGCAAGCCCCAGCCGATCAGCCACAATTTGCGAGAGCACGGTCTGGTGCCCCTGCCCTTGGACGGTCACATCCGCCGTGACGGAAACCGCGCCGAGCGGATCGACATTGACGGTGACCATCGATATGGCACCATTCTTTGGTCCCGCCTTGTCGCGCGCCTCCGGCGTGAGAAGCGTGGAGAGATATCCCATGTTCGACATGCCCGGCTCAACCACCGCGGCAAAACCGATGCCGTACTGTCGGCCGGCGGCGCGAGCGTCCTCACGCCGGCGCTTGAGCTCCGCAAGGCGGCCTTCTCCAATCGTGGTTGTGATCGCCCCCAAATAGTCGCCGGAATCGTAGAGCGCGCCAGCCGCCGCGCGATACGGAAATTTGTCCTTCTGGATCAGATTGCGCTTGATCACATCGAGATGATCGAGGCCAAGCTCGATGGCGATGCGCTGGATGAGCCGTTCAAGCGCGAGATAGAGCTGCGGGCCGCCGAAACCGCGGATGAGGCTCGCCGGCATCTTGTTGGTGAGGACGACCCGGTTCGTGACCTCGACATTGGGGATGTCGTAGGCCCCGGTTACCGCGCCGTGCATCCGGTATAGCGGCCCCGGCATCGGCGCACGCAGGTATGCACCATAGTCCTCGAGCTGATCGAGCCGCAGCGCGAGAATACGGCCCTCCTTCGTGACCGCGGCTTCGATCGTCGTTATCCGGTTCGGCCCGGAGCTTGCGGCAAGAAGATGCTCGAGCCGATCCTCCACCCACTTGACCGGACGGCCGGTGATGCGGGCGGCAATCGCCGCGAGCACGATGTAAGGAAATACCGAGAGCTTGATGCCGAAACTTCCGCC
>DATBYX010000223.1:0-11731 GCA_036513475.1 Xanthobacteraceae bacterium
TGCTTCTGCAACGTGGGTAGCGTCTCGTTGGCGAACTGGCCCGCCTCACACACGGGCTACGACCGGCTGGAAACCTTCAGCTTCAGCAGAGCGTCCGCATTGGCATGCGTGAGCTTGGCCATGTCCGCCGGCGAAATCGGGAGCTCGCGAAGGAACGCACGCCCCTTTGCATTCGAGGAATAAGGGTAGTCGACCGAGAACATGATGCGGTCGATGCCGAACGCGAGCAACGCAGCAATAAACGGCGGCGAGCTGAAGATGCCGCTCGTCGTGAGCCAGACCTGATCGAGAATGGCGCGGCTGACCGGCCGTTTCAGGTGCTCGGTTTCTAGCGCGGAGACCTCGTCGATGCGCACCAGCATCACCGGAAGCATCTCCCCCATGTGCCCGACGATGAGCTTGAGCCTGGGATGCCGGTCCAGCGTCCCGGCGAGAACCATGCGCAGGAGGTGAATCGCCGTCTCCGAATGCCAGCCCCAGGCGGCGGTTGCGAGCACGCGGGCCGCGCCCGCCGGCAAATCGGAGTAGTAGGTCTGCCGCACTGCCTCCGGCGGAAGGTGGGGATGGATATAGATCGGCACGTCGAGCTCTTCCGCGGCAGCGAGAAGATCGTCATAGGCCGGATGATCCAGGAACCGCCCGTCCGTAATCCCATTGATCAGCGCGCCTACGAAATGCAACTCCTTGACCGTGCGCACCAGCTCCCCAGCGCAAGCCTCGGGGCTGCGCATCGGAAGCGCCGCGAAACCGGCGAGGCGGTCGGGCCGGCGGGCGATGGCTGCCGCCAGATAATCGTTCATCTCGCGAGCGAAGGCGACGCCGTCAGCACCAGGCATGAGATCGGGGCCGGGACCACTATTCGAGAGCACCTCCACCGTAATGCCGGCCTCGTCCATCGCCTTCAGGCGCTGCTCGCCGATTTCGGGCAGAAGCTCGAGCGGGTTGGGGCCATGCGCCGGTGCCTTCCTCGGCCGAAAGCCGCGCTGGGTGATGGCGTCTGGATCGATGCGGCGAACCATGGCCGGGACGGAGAAGTGCTCTTCGAGCGCGACAACCCGCATGGACGATTTCCTTCCTCGTCTGTGAAACTGTACCGGCGATTGCTGAGCTGACGATGTTTGATCGCGCAGAAAGCGTCCGGCTCCGCTCAACCGAGCACGGTTGCGCGCGCCGGCATATCAGGACCAAGGCAAGCTATTCGATGTGCTCAATACCGGCCTTGGTAATGATCTCACGATATTTGGCAATCTCCGCATGCTGAAATTTCCGTGCTTCGTCGAGCGGGAGCGCCATTGTCTGGGCGCCGACTCGGTCAAAGCCGGAGCGCACTGCGGGATCATTGACCGCGTCAGTCACGAACTGATTGAGCTTCTCCAGGATCGGCTTTGGCGTGCCGCCGGGAGCAAGTAGCGCGAACCAGCCGTTGACCTTGTACTCGGGCAAACCGGCTTCCGTCGTCGTCGGCGTATCCAGGAGCGCATCAATGCGTTGGTCGCCGGCCACCGCAAGCGCAACGGCGCCTTTCGCGCCGAGCGGACCGGCGACGTTCGGGAACCACTGGAAGCCGAGGGGGACCGTCCCCGCAATCAGGTCAGGCCCATATTGGGCGATATTGCGATAGGGCACGTGGGTGATCTTCACGCCCGTCACCTGACCGAAATACTCTCCTGCGAGATGCTGCGAGCTGCCAATCCCGACCGACCCAAAGTTCAGTCCGGGGTGGGCATTCGCATAGTCGATCAACTCCTTGAGCGAATGGACCGGCAGGCTCTTGCTGACGACGATCACGATGGTGAAGCCTGCGAACGGCGAGATCATCTCCAGGTCTTTTTCGGGATCGTAGCCAAGCGACTTGTAGAGGGTCAGATTGGCCGCAACCGGCCCCGAGCCGCCGCCGACGATGGTGTAGCCGTCGGGGGCGGCTTTGGCTCCCATCGCGGTGCCGATATTGCCACCGGCGCCCGGGCGGTTCTCCACAACGATTGTTTGGCCTATCGATTTGGACATCTTGTCGAATACGATCCGGCTGACGACATCGCTGGCGCTGCCACCGGCAAAGGGAATGATCGCCGTGATGGCACGCGACGGGTAGCTCTGCGCGAGAGCCATGCTGCCGCTCCACGCCAACGCCAAAGCAAAAACGGCACTCGGCACGAGACATTTTGCAAGCATCGTTATCCTCAAATTCATGCCCTTGCTCATCCGCTAAGCCCGAGGTCCTGCTTCACGCCGCTCAAAAACTCCGTCATGGCCACCTGGAAGAGGAACGGCGCCCCCTGAATCATGATGAACCCCATGCCGACGTCGTGGAGCCGCTTCACCCGCTGGCGCATCTCGGCCATGGTATAGGCGTAGCTGGTGTTCGCGCCAATCACGATGCCCCGTTCTTTGCCTTTCTTGACGGCGCGTTCGACAAACTGCCAGAGCTTCGGGCTGTCCCAGTCCGGCTTCTTGGAATTTGCCAGAACCTTGCTCAGATCAGTCATCCCGAAGAAGAACATCTTCAGGCCGGGCAGGTCCATGGTCTCGTCGAGTTTCTCGACTGAGCCGAGACTTTCAGCGTGCGGAATGATGTAGGCGCCCTCGTGCATGGCATCGATCCTGCGGTCCCATTCGGCCCGGCTGCGAAACGGATGCACCCACAACGCACGGCGATGCCAGTCCTTGGCCACTTCCAGGGCCTCCTCGATCTCTGTGATCCCGGAATGGGAGACGAGGATGAACTGGGCCCCGATGCCCTGCAATCGTGAAAGGTCGACAGCAATGCGGTGATCGTATCCCAGCCACGGGTCGCTGTGGGCGCGCACGACGGGCGTGATCCCAGCGGCCTCGCAGGTGCGGATCATGTTCTGGACGTCGCGAAAATCCATACCGGTGAACATCATGTCGATCATGATCCAGTCGAGCCCGAGAAACGCGCAGAGCTCGACGGTTTCGGGGTCGTTCGCCCATACCCCAAGGGCGGTGCGGCCGGATTGCATGCATTCGAGCATCGGGTTTCTTGCTGCCATTGTCCTTACTCTCTGTGGGTGCGAGCGGAAACTGCCGCCGCGTGCGCGATAAACATTTTTCCTCCTCGGCCGATCACATCGTCTTGTCGTGGAAAATCACTTTCAGGGTTATCGCGAGCGCCAGGCCTATCGCCGTCTGCAGCAGCGAAAGCGCGGCGAGCCGCGAGAAGTCCCCCACGTTCCACACCTCGAATGAGAGGATGGAGAACATCCGACTGGATTCCGAATAGAGCAGGATAACCATCGACAGCTCGGTCATGAAGAAGCTGAACAGGAAAATCCAGCTTGCGAGCACGCTCGGCAAAATGAGCGGCAGGGTGATCCGGATGAAGGTTTGACCCGGCCCGCAGCCGAACACGCGCGCGCTTTCCTCGAGCTCGGGATGGAGTTGGACGAGGCTGCCGGAAACGGAGCGCACCGCGTAGGCCGTGAAGCGGCCGATAAACGCCAACACGATGATCAAGGCGGTGCCGTAGACCGCAAACGGCACGTCGATCCATACCAGCATCACGCCAACTCCGAAGGCTAGTCCCGGCACCGAGATCGGCAGCAGCACCACGTATTCAAGCAGACGCCGGCCGGGGAGGCGGGTGCGCGATACGACCCAGGAGACGGCAAGCCCCAGCGCCGTTGCCAATGTTGCTGCCGCCGTCGAGATCAGCACGCTCGTTTTCATGGTGGACCAGACATCGTCGGAATCGAGCGCAGCCCGCAGGTTGTCGAAGCTGTACTGTCCGGCCCAGGTGTAGGGCGAGAGCGCCGCCGCGCACAGCACCAGAACCGGTGCCGCGATCGCAAGAATGACGTAGAGGGTCGCAATGCTGAAGGTGAGTGCGCTTAAGCGGCCGAGATCGATCGGCCGCGGCCGAAAGCCCTTGCCCGTGACCGTGACATAGCTCCTGCGGGCGAGCACCGATCTTTGCGCCGCGGTTGCGAGGATCGAGAGCACGATCAGATAGAGCGAGAGGACCGCCATGACGCCATAATCCGGCGGAACTGCCTGCGAAGAGATCCAGATGCGGGATGTCAGTAAGAGGATCTGGCGCGACCAGCCCAGCACCATGGGCGTGCCGAACAGGCCTACCGCGATGGTGAATGCAAGCACCGCGCCGGACAGGATCGCTGGCGCGAGCAGCGGAGCGGTGATGCGCAATGCAGTCTGCACCTTGGTGAGACCGCAAACTTGCGCTGCCTCTTCGAGGCTCGGATCCATGCTGCGAAGCGCGGCGGCCACGATCATCATGACATAGGGTGCAAGATAAATGCCCATGACCCAAGCCATGCCGGCGTGACTGTAGAGGTCCAGCTCGATCGAGATGCCGAGCGCAGGCAGAATGCGGTTGATGATCCCGACCCGCGGCGCAAGCAGCAGCGCCCAGGCGACCGCGCCCACGAATGGGGGGATGAAGATGGGCAGCTGCGCAATCTGCTCCAGGACGGAGCGACCAAATGTGGTGGTGCGCGCAAAAATCCATGCGAGCGCGGTGCCCAGGACGCAAGCGAGCAGGGCGGCCCCGATCGCGACTGCAACCGTGCTCGCGAGCGACGTCCAATAGATCGATCCGGTGAGCACAGTAACGAGGTGCCTGGCATGGGGCGCCCACGACCGGGTGGTTGGATCGATGACAGCCCTCACCGCGATCGTCACCAGCGGAGCAACGACGAGAACACCGATCACCCCAACGAGCGAAGTCAAACCGAGCCACGTCGGCAGATGCGTGCGCGCCCTGATGAAGGGCTCGGCGGCAATGCGCATTTTCGCGCGAGCTATTTCACTCCGGTGACCTCCTGCCACCATTGCAGCAGGTTCTGCTGCTCGCCAAGCGCGCGGTCGATGTCGAAGTCCATCAGCTTGAGCTCGCCAAAGGCGGGCATGCCTGCGGGTGGTTTCACGTCCGCGCGCAACGTGTACTCGTTGTTCTTCTGCATGATTTCCTGAGCGTCGCTGAGCATGAAATCGACGAACAATCTGGCCGCGCTGGGGTGGGGTGCGGCTTGGGTGGCGCCAATGCCGAAGTTGAGCGCCGGCGTGCCGGATCTCGGAATACGGAAATCGACCGGAGCTCCCTTGGAGGCGATGCTGCCGAAGTGATTGTTCATGATGTAAAACATGATCGGTTGCTCGCCGGAAAGAAGCTTCGACATGCCGGCGGGCGTTGTCGGCGCCAGCGCCGCCTGGACCGAGACCAGACCCTTGTAGATCGCGCTCGTCTTCTGCGCCCCGAAATTCTGATAAAGCGCCGCGAGCAACGAGAAGGCGGCGGATGAGGTGCGCGGGTCGTAATAGCTGATGCGATCCCGCCAGGCAGCCGGCGGTTCGAGGTAGTCGAGCCAGTCGTTGGGCACAGCAATGCCCTTGGTGAATTCCCGATTGGAAGCCATCCCATAGATGAGCGTCTTGACGATCAAGTAGTCCTTTCCCGGCGGAGCCGCGGCCGGGGCGAAATGCACAAGCTCCGGGCTGCGGTAGGCTTCGATCGAGTGTTCCGAGCTCATGCGGCTCATTACGTCCTCGGTCGCAAAGAAGATATCCGCCGCCTGGCGCTTCGCCTGCCGCTCGGATGTGTGCCGGTTGTAGATCTGCCAGCAGCCCGCAACGTAGGTGTGGACTTGAATTCTGGGATAAAGCTGCTTGAAGCGCTCCACATAGAGCGGGGTCTGGGGCGGGTCGCAGGCGTAAATGGTGACGCTGCCTTCCTTGCCAGCTGCCTCCACCAGTGCTGCATCGCTCGCACGCGCGAAAGGCGGGAGGCCCACGATGAGCGCCGCGACTACAAGGAATAGCCCTGGCCTGAGCGAACCGTTGCGCCCAATCCCTGCCTGGACGGCAAAGGGACCACATAAGCCGCGCGCGCGACTACCCCCACCATACACTTTGTGCGGATTCGATTTCATCAAGCGCTACCCTGGTGCTTTGTTGAGACTATCCTCCTCGAACCGGGGGCATGATCAGCCTTTCGCTGCGGCAAGCCCCCTGAGCGCTGGCAGAGCAATCGCGGAACTGCAATTCGCGGGTAAGGCAGATTCGGACCTCGCACAGTCGCGTGCGATTGCAGTCGACAGTGATGCCGTTGCGCGATAATCCCTCATTGGCGCTGACGAATGCATCGATGACTTGACTTGGGGTGACGGTTAAGGGTGCTCTTGGGTCGGAGTATTGCTCTGGAATTCGCACCTTCTCGCGAGCCCTACGGACAAGATCGAAATATTCGCGCGGCGGCAAGCCCGAGCATGTGCCATGTTGATCCCATTCATGAAAGACAAGTCCCGGAGCTGGCATCAGATCGAGCATGCCCCGCATGATGTTGCGATCGAGCCGTGGCGGAGGCACTTGGCAGGACTCGGGAAAGCCGCGTTCGTATTGCGGCCACAAGCCGTGCACGACAAATGAAAACGGCCGCGGCCCACATTGCTGGCGCCGGGCGTTGCCGGTTGCGGTCTCACAGAATGATGGCGACCACGACAAAGACAGGATGTAGTAGTCGAATTGCCCCGGAGCGTTTTGCCAACGATCCTGGGCGCTCGCAAAGCCAAGCATCATTGCAACCGTGGCGACAGAAAAAAGAATCCTTGCCCCGACGAAAACAGACATCTCACGCCTCCTAGCCGCCCATGTCCATAATGTCCGAACCCGGCACGACCCTCACGTCAAATTATCTTCCAATCCGCCAGGCTTGGCTTGACCGGCATAAAGAGCCGATCCTCGAGCCCGATTTGCCGATCATCGACCCGCACCATCACCTGTGGGATCGACCAGGTTGGCGTTATCTGCTCGATGATCTGCTCCTCGACGTCAGCAGCGGACACAATATCCTCGCAACCGCGTTCGTGCAGGCCCGCGCCATGTACCGTGAGACCGGGCCCGTGGAAATGCGGCCCGTAGGCGAGACCGAGTTCGTCAACGGCGTCGCGGCTATGAGCGCAAGTGGGATCTACGGTAAGACCAAAGTCTGCGCCGGAATTGTCGGCCACGCGGATTTGAGCCTGGGCGACGGGGTCGAACCGGTATTGGCGGCCCATATTCGCGCCGGCGGCGACCGCTTTCGCGGCATTCGCCATATCACGGCCTGGGACGCGGACGCATCCGTGCGCAATCCGGCTTACAGCCCGCCGCCCGGCCTGCTGGCTGACAACAGTTTCCGCAAGGGATTTGCTGTCCTTGGCCGCCTCGGCCTGTCCTTTGATGCCTGGCTTTATCATCCGCAGATCGGCGAGCTCACAGACCTGGCGCGCAAATTTCCGGATATAAGGATTGTCCTCAATCACTGCGCCGGTCCGATCGGAATCGGTGTCTACAGCGGCAAGCGGAGCGAGCTTTTTCCTGGGTGGGCGACGTCCATCAAGAGGCTTGCTGAATGCCAGAACGTGTGGGTCAAGATCGGCGGACTTGGCATGCGTCTCGGCGGGTTTGGCTTCCACGAGCACGCCGATCCGCCGTCCTCCGAGATACTGGCAGTTGCCTGGCGGCCCTACGTTGAGACTTGCATCGCGGCGTTCGGACCTTCGCGCTCCATGTTTGAGAGCAATTTCCCTGTCGACAAGGGCTCCTACAGCTACCCGGTGTTCTGGAATGCATGCAAGCTGCTGGCAAAGGGCCTCAGCAGTCCAGAGAGAGCCGACCTCTTCGGCCGGACGGCAGCACGATTCTATCGGCTCGACGTGGTGGGCTGACCGGAGCCGATGACTGGTGGCTTCTTGCCGCAGCAGAACCGAGGATTATGATCGTGCCAAACCGGTATCTTTGGGTGGCACTGCACATGTGAGCTTGAGCACATAGATCACGGTCAGCGCCGCCGACCTTGGCCTTGATCTTGCATCGAGGTTCCCGCCGATTCGAAGCTTTTCAGGTTGCACAGTCTACGGAGAGACAACATGCATCAGTGCGAGAGGAATGTGATGATGGAACGGTGGGGCGCTGTGCTTGGGATCGTATTCACCGTTTCGCTTGGCGCAATCGCTGCGAGCCCCGCAGTTGCGCAGCAGCTTGTTCCATTCCGGATTGGCATGCAGCTGCCTGCCATTTTCGAGTACCTCTATGTCAATTATGCGATCGAGAGCGGGCTTCTGAAAAAGGAAGGAATCGACGGCAAGATTACCGGCTTTACCGCAGGACTAACGGCGACCCAGGCAGTGGCGGGCGGCAGTCTCGACGCGGCATGCGATGGATTCACCAGCTCCGCTAGCGCGATCGCGCATGGTTCGCCGGCAAGGACGGCGTACAGCGTCAACGCCGACAACACCTACGTCATTGTTACGCGCGACACGATTACCAAGCCCGAAGATCTCCGGGGAAAGAAATGGGCTATCACGCAAATGGGCGCGATCTCGCAAACCTATGCCGCCCTGTGGCTCAACAAAAAAGGGTTGCCCGAGGGCACGGTGGACTGGATCCCCATCGGCGGCACCGCCGCGCGCGCGCGCGCTGTCATCGCCAATCAAGTCGATGCAGCGCTGTTGACGGCTGGCGAGTGGATACGCATCCAGCAGCAGAAGGGCGTCCAGGTGCTGGCCACCCTGTCCGACAGCGTGCCGCCGTTGCCACTGGAAATCTGTGTCGTGACCACAAAGATGATCAACGAGCATCCTGACGTGGTGCAGGGATTCGTCAATGCGATGCTCAATTCGGCTCGTCACGCACGAACACCCGAAGGCAAGCAGGCCTATATCAAGATTGCGCGTGGGGTTGACCCGACGGGGTATACGGATCAGCAGTACGACCAGCTTTACGATTTCTATTTCGGTCCAAAGTCGAACCCTCTGGCCATGGATCCGAACGGTGGTCTCTATCCCGAGATGTACGTCGCCAACATGAAGTCGATGCTCGAGGAGAAGATGATCGACGCCGTGATGCCCCTCGATAAGCTGGTCGATGCGCGTTTTGTCGATCAGTACCTTGGCAACAACGGCTGGTATGACGTCAAAACGAATAAGGGCGGCAACTATTTGCGGGACCTCCTGAGACAATGACGAACAGATGCGATGACAGCACCCAAACTGTCAGTCGAGGACATCCACAAGACGTTCTTCAAACCGGTGAAGAACGATGTGATTGGCGTCCCTGCTCTCAACGGCGTAAGCCTCTCCGTCACGCAGGGCGATTTCGTCTCAGTGATCGGTCCAAGCGGGTGCGGCAAGTCGACGCTGCTTCGCATTGTTGATGGATTGATTCAACCCGATCAGGGCCGCGTTTTGGTTGACGGGCGGGTCGTGGCCGGACCCGGGCCCGACCGCGCGGTGGTGTTCCAGTATTTCGGCCTCTACCCGTGGCGCTCGGTGTTGCGGAACGTGGAGTTCGGTCTGGAGCTCAAGGGGATGTCACAGCAGCAACGACGCGAGATCGCGCTTGCAACGATTGCGCAGGTTGGTCTTCGCGGCTTCGAGAATCACTTTCCGCACGAGTTGAGCGGCGGGATGCGCCAGCGCGTCGGATTTGCCCGGGCATTGTCGCTCGATCCTGAAATCATCCTGATGGACGAGCCTTTCAGCTCAGTAGACGAGCAGACACGGGAGTTGCTGCAAGAGCAATTGCTCGAGCTTTGGCGAGAAACCCGAAAGACCGTTCTTTTCGTCACCCATAGCATCGATGAGGCGGTCTACGTTGCCAACCGGGTCGTGGTCATGGCGGCTCGGCCGGGACGCATTGTCGAGGACATCACTATCGATCTGCCCCGCCCGCGCACCAGCAGCGTGCGGGCACTGCCGCGCTTTGGCGAGATCAGGTCCCATGCCTGGGAAATTCTCAAACGGTGTATCCGCGAGGCGACGGAGCTGGGTTCACTGCCATGACAGCCCCCGACGATGCAGCCTTGTTGGCTGTGCGCGCCCGTGTCCGTCGATCCAAGATCGATCGCTTCGTGATCGTAGCCATGACACTCGCGGGCTTCCTGTCGCTTTGGGAAATCAGCGGTCATCTGACCAACCCAATGTTCTTTGCACCTGTCTCGGAAGTGCTCATTGCGTTCTGGCAGCAAATCATTGATCCGAGCCATACCCTTCTTAGTGGCCTTGTCGAAACGCTCGCCGTTCTGGTGCCGGGCTTTCTCATCGCCTCCATCCTGGGCCTCGTACTTGGGGTTCTGATGGGTCGCAGCAATCTCGCTCTTCAAGTTCTCGACCCATACGTGACTATCTTTTACAACACACCCCGCGTTGCCTTGATCCCGGTACTGCTGCTCTGGCTGGGGGTGGGCGACACTCTCAAGATCGTCATCGTAGTGCTGGCGGCGGTTTTCCCGGTATCCGTCAACGTGACGGCAGGCATCCGCGACATCAGTGCACAGTTCACCGAACCTGCGCGTTCGATGAACGCGACTGAAGGACAGCTGCTGAGGAAGGTCATTTTGCCGGCGACGCTTCCGTACATCATGGCAGGATTGAAGCTTGGGCTCGGCCGCGCCTTGACGACGGTTATCGTGGCGGAATTCTTTGTCTCGCTGTCGGGATTGGGCGGTATCCTGCATGCAGCATCGAGCACATATCAAATGGCTAAAATGTTTGCCCCTGCCATCATTCTCGCTGCGATGGGGATCACGATTGATGGGCTCTTGACCTATCTGGAGCGCAGGGTCCTGGAGCGGTACAGGGCCTGATATGACTATGTCCTTGACCGCCGCCGCAGTCCGTGAAGCGGGGGCTCGGCGGACCACGAAACGCCGAAATCTTGCAATCCGTCTGGGCTCAGTCGTCGCGCTGTTGCTGGTCTGGGAGATCTGCGGGATGCTCACTCCGCGGATTTTCCTTTCGCCGTTTCATGAAACCGTGGTGGCATTTTGGCGTCTGTGCAGGGACGGGACGCTGGTTGCGCCCACATTGAGCTCGCTGTCGGTATTGTTTGCCGGCCTTGCTGTTTCGGTTCTTCTTGGAGTTCCTCTTGGACTTCTCATGGGGCGTTATGTTCGGCTCAATTGGGCACTCTCTCCTTATGTCAATGGACTTTACGCCACGCCGACCGTGGCGCTGCTGCCCCTGCTTTCCCTTTGGCTCGGACTTTACATCGCTCCCAAGGTTGCGATCGTTGTGCTTCTGGCGATCTTTCCGATCATAAAGAACACCTACGCGGGCGTGGCCACCGTTGGTCATGAGCTGCTGGAGCCAGCCAGCTCGATGCAGGCATCGGAGTTTCAGATTGCCCGCTATGTCATCGCGCCCGCTATCGTTCCGTTCGTCATGGCCGGTATTCGGCTCTCGGTAGGTCGAGGCATTGTCGGCCTCGTGGTCGGCGAGTTCTTTACGGCGCAAACAGGACTCGGCGGACTACTGATTCGTTATGCAAGCAACTTTCGGACGGCGGAAATGTTTGTCCCTATTTTCGTGCTGGTGGCCCTCGGCTATGGTCTGACGGTTTTGGTGGCTGCCCTGCAAGAGCGCATTGCTCCTTGGAAGGAAACAGAGCGCGATCTGGGTCAATAGAATCGCGCTGACTTGTCCGAGCAACGTAGCATGACCACAAAGATCACGGCCGGCACGGTGGTGACCGCCAACAGCCGCATGCAGGTGTGGCAGCCCGGCTATGTGATCGTTCGTGACAGCCGGATCGCGGAAGCCGGTCCAGGTCCCGGTCCGGACGGAGATTTCGAGGAACGCATCGACGCGCGGTCAAGCATTGTGATGCCCGGCCTCGTAAACGGGCATTCGCACTCACCCTCGAATCTGCTCAAGGGTACATGGTCGCGGCTCCCGCTCGAGATATGGCGGCAATACATTCGAGCGGGGTGGCGCGA
>DATBYX010000224.1:0-4493 GCA_036513475.1 Xanthobacteraceae bacterium
GGGCGCTGATCGCAACGAACGCTGTCGTCTTTCTGTTCGAGGTAAGCCTTAGTCCATCGGAGCTCAACGAGTTCCTGTACAGCTTCGCCCTGGTCCCGGCACGGTACTTCGACTCCGGTATGTTCGACAGCTCGTTGTCGCTGACCGATTATCTGCCCTTCGTCAGCAATATGTTTTTGCATGGCGGTTGGCTGCACCTGATCGTCAATATGTGGACCTTGTGGCTGTTCGGGAGAGCGGTCGAGGACCAACTCGGCTCGGGACGTTATCTCGCGTTTTATTTCGCCTGCGGGATATTGGCGTCGGTAACCTACGCGGTACTGAACCCGAACTCCACTGTTCCGGCGCTGGGCGCCTCGGGGGCGATTGCCGGGATACTCGGTTGTTACATGCGATTTTTCCCGTTCTCTCGTATCGTTGTCCTGATCCCGATTCTCTTCATACCGCTCTTCTTCGAGGTTCCGGCGATGCTGTTCGCCGGCCTCTGGTTCCTCTTTCAGACATTAGGCGCCGTCGTGGATTGGTCCACACCGCTTGCCAGCGGCGGTATAGCCTGGTGGGCCCACATCGGGGGCTTCATCGCCGGCGTCATTCTCGCGGGTCCGTTGCGGCCTCCGCGCCGCCGGCAATGGCCGCGCGACGTCGATGGAGGCATCCCGGGTTTTGCTCTCTCCGGGATTGCCTAAGGCGAATAATCATAACCAGGAGGATCTCATGACGGTGCTCGACATCTTTTGGATCTTTTTCATGCTGTCGGCGCTGCAGCCGGTCATCCGGCAGCGCATGCTGGACGCCATGCGCATGCGGAAGATCGCGCAGCTCGAGCGAGAGCGGAACTCGCGGGTCATCCTGCTCGTCCACCGTCAGGAGACGATGAAGCTCCTGGGATTTCCGGTCATGCGTTATATCGATGTGAATGACTCGGAAGAGGTGCTGCGCGCGATCCAGATGACCGGTGATGACGTACCCTTGGACATCGTTCTCCACACACCCGGGGGGCTCGTCCTCGCGGCGTTGCAGATTGCCCGCGCGATCCGCGGCCACAAGGCAAAGGTCACCGTGCTCGTACCCCATTATGCGATGTCGGGCGGAACCTTGATTGTGTTGGCCGCCGACGAGATCGTCATGTCTCGACATGCAGTTCTTGGTCCGATTGACCCGCAGCTCGAGCAATCGCCCGCCGCTTCTTTGCTCAAGGTAGTAGAACAGAAGCCTATCTCCGAGATCGACGACAAGACGTTGATCCTCGCCGATGTCGGACGAAAAGCGATTGGGCAGTTAAAAGACGCGGCCAAGAAGCTTTTAGTCCGGCGTCTTTCGGCCGAGCAGGCCGAGGCTTTGGCGGAGAAGCTGTCCGCCGGGACATGGACGCACGACTATCCGATCGCTGCGGAGGAGGCGCGAGAGCTCGGCCTGCCGGTCAGCACCGAGATGCCGGACCGGGTGCTCGAGCTGATGGCGCTCTACCCGCAACCCGTCCATACTCAGCCAGGTGGGGTCGAATACCTGCCGATACCGCGGCAGACGGAACCGACGCCGATGCCGCTGTAGTCGGCAATGCAGGCATCTTGCCGAGCCGCTTGGGGAGCCTCCGCCGACGGAGCGGATGATGGCGCTGAGGGAGGAGCTAAAAGCAGGCCAGGCGAGATGGCGCCGGCTGACCGTCTACCTCAAATTCGAGCACGCCGTTGTCCTGGTCCTGACCGCTTTGATCTCCATCATCATCGTCTCGGCCATTTGGAAACTGGCGATCAAAATCCTGTACAGTCTGGTTCTATCCGACACATTCGACCTGACCGATCTCGCGGCGTTCCAAAGCGTGTTCGGCATGATCTTCACGGTCATTATTGCGCTCGAGTTCAAGCGAACCCTTCTGCTCGTGACCGAGCGAACAGAGAGCGTCGTACAAGTCCGCGCCGTGATCCTGATCGCGCTGTTGGCCATCGTCCGCAAGCTGATCATTCTCGACATCTCGCCCGGCGATGCGCCGCAGCTATTGGCGCTCGCGGTGGCGACCCTGTCGCTCGGCGGGGTCTATTGGCTCGTCAGGGACCAAGGCAGACGGGAGCGCGAATAATGGAGTTCTTACGATGACCGGTTCAGGTGTTCACGTCGTCTGCCCTTCATGCAGCGCCATCAACCGGATTCCCCCGGACCGGCCGGCGAAGCAAGCCAACTGCGGGACCTGTCACCATAAGCTGTTTTCCGGGAAACCGATCGCGGCCAATGCCGCAACCTTCGAGCGACACATCACCCGCAACGACATTCCGGTAGTCGTGGATTTCTGGGCTCCTTGGTGCGGTCCGTGCCTTGCCATGGCGCCGGCTTACGAGCGAGCCGCCGCCGAGCTCGAACCCGATTATCGGCTCCTGAAGGTCAACACCGAAGAGGAGCAGTCGGTGGCGGCACGCTATGGCATTCGCAGCATTCCGACACTGATGTTGTTTCTGAATGGCCGCGAGGTCGCCCGCCGCGCCGGGGCAAGCGACACGCGCGGTATCGTGTCCTGGGCGAAAGCACAGACGGTCGACAAACAGCGCTCCGCCAGTGCGAATTGACAACCCTCAAAGCGGGTTGACCGAAGATGTGCTGAATGGACCGGTTAAGCCGTCTGGAGGACCGGGCATGGCGACGGATACTAAGGTCCTGGAGCGAGTGAAAGTACGCGAGGTCGCGAGTGTGTTGCGCTCGCGCGACGTGCTGGACACAGCGGTAAGTGCTCTGCTGAGCTCGGGTTTCGACCGCGCGGATATCGATATCATGGTCGGCGCAGACGCACGCGAAAGACTCGGAGGCGTAAAGATCGCCGCGGAGGAGTTGCCGGAGGTGCCGGCGGCTCGTCGGCAGCCCGTCATAGCCCGCGAGGACATCGTCCTGGTCTGGTCGCTCGTACTGTCGATCGTGATCTTTGCGGGCGCCGGATTTGGCGCTTGGCTCGTCGTCAAGTCTGGGGGAGGGCTGATATGGGCCGGTGTATCCGCGGCCGTAGGGGCCCTTGCTGCCGGGTGGCTCGGAGCACAGCTGGCTCGCGGCTTTGCACGCAAGCGTATCAGGCACCTTGAAGCGCAGTTGATCACCCGCGAGCTCGTCTTGCTGGTCCGCGTTCGCTCGGCCGAAGAAGAGGAAAAGGCGACGCAAATACTTCTTGGCCATGGCGCGCAAGCGGTGCGCCCACATGAGATCACAATCGACAAGCGCTTGGAGCACCTGCCCTTGCATTCATTGCGGGTCGACCCGTGGCTCGGCGGCGAACCTCTGGCCCAAGTAGAGGGCGCTACGCTCGGGGAGCATCCAAGCGGCATAAACCATCGATAGTATTCCAGATCGGCAATTATTTACTATGAGGGAGGCTAGGATCCCCATTGAGACCGTGCCCGGCGGGGATCATGGTCGGCTGAGAGAGGATTTGCCCCCGGATTGCCTCGAAGCAGGCATTCAACCGGTCGAAGAGCGTCTGGAGATGCCGTTGGCGTGGGACGCGCGGACGATCTTTCTCGGCATACTCTGCCTCATCGCTGTGCTGGCTTGTCTTTACGTTGCACAGGATATCATGGTGCCCGTCGTGCTGGCGCTGGTGCTCAAGCTGTTATTCCAACCTCTGGTCAGCCTATTGGAGCGATTCCACGTGCCAAGGGTAGCCGGGGCGCTGATCGCACTTGCCGTGTTGCTGTCGGTCTTCATCGGCCTTGGCACGCTGCTCTCCAGCCCGGCAGCACAATGGGTGTCCCAATTGCCGCAGACCTGGCCGCAGTTGCAGCAGAAATTCGCGTTCATTCGGGACCCGGTAGAACACGTGCAGCGCACGCTCGACCAGATGGGCGTTCGGCTCGGCAGCCGATCATCACTACTTTCCAACCCTATTGGCATGGCAACAGCGGTCCTAGGCGGCACAGGTACCATCGCCGCACATCTACTCGAGACGCTCCTCGTCCTATTCTATCTCCTCGTCTTCGGAGAGATTTTCCTGCGCCGGCTAGTCGAAGTTTTGCCGAGATTCTCCGATAAGAGGGAGGCCGTAGAGATCTCGCTTCGTGTCGAGCGTGATCTATCAGCCTATTTGCTGACGATTACCGTTCTCAATAGCGCTGTCGGAGGCGCCACTGCAGGCGTCATGTGGCTGTGTGACGTGCCGGGACCAGTCCTCTGGGGTGTCGTGGCGTTTTGCCTGAATTTCGTCCCGATCCTCGGCCCGTTCTGCGCAATCATTCTCTTCCTGGCAGTAGGATTGATCAGCAAAGGACCTGCCTGGGCAGCGTTGATGCCGGCGGCCCTCTACTTCGGCCTCCACGTAATGGAAGGGGAGATCGTCACGCCGATGCTGCTGGCGAACCGGTTCACAATAAACCCCGTGGCAGTGATCCTGTCCCTGATCTTCTGGTACTGGATGTGGGGCGTTCCTGGGGCGATCTTGGCGGTGCCGATGTTGACGATCATCAAGATCGTATCGGATCGATTGCGACCGCTGCGCGCGTTCGGTCACCTCCTGGAAGGAT
>DATBYX010000225.1:0-4972 GCA_036513475.1 Xanthobacteraceae bacterium
GCTCATCCGGCCGGGAGTGATGGCAGATGAGCCCGAGGCAACAGAAGCGGAGCGTTATCGAGGAGAGATGGCGCAGGACATTCGCAATCAGCAGGCGCTGCAGCGCCGCGGTCTCCCCGAGGAGCAAGCCGCAGCCATCGCTTTTCTGGCATCAGACGATGCGAGCTTCATCACCGGGCAGGTCATCAACTGCAGCGGCGGCCAATCCTGACATCGGGACGCCTGCATCCGCGCAAGCGGACGTGCGGTCGCTAAACGAGAGCCAAGGTGCAACCACCGGAAGAATGAAGGCGCTTCATCCGGGAAGCGGACCTGTTTCACATTGGTTGAAGCGGGCGACTAGCCACTGTTGCGCAGCCCTGCCGCTATTCCGTTGATGGTCAGATGGATTGCCTGCACCACGCGCTCGTCGGTATCGCCGGCCCGGTGACGCTTCAGCAGTGCGATCTGTACATGGTTAAGCGGATCGAGGTACGGAAAGCGGTTCTTGATCGAGCGCGCCAGCAAGGGATTCTGGTCGAGCAATGCTTGCTGGCCAGTGATGTCGAGCAGCATTTCAATCGTGTACTGCCATTCGGCACGCAGCCGCGGAAAGATAGCTTCGCGCAGCTCGGTGTCTTCGACGAGCTCCGCGTAGCGTGAGGCGATTGCGATATTGCTCTTCGCCAACACCATATCCATGTTCGAGAGCAGCGTTTGGAAAAACGGCCACTCGCGGTACATCTCCGATAATATCCTCATACCGTCCCGCGGTCGCGCGGCAAGCCAAGCCTTGATCGCCGTTCCGAAGCCGTACCAGCCCGGCAGCATGAGCCGACATTGCGACCAGCCAAAGACCCAAGGGATGGCGCGTAGGTCCTCGATGCGCGTCGAGTTTTTGCGTGACGCAGGACGGCTGCCGATATTTAGATTGGTGATTTCTCCGATGACGGTCGATTCCCAGAAGTACCGTTCGAACCCAGCCGTCTCATATACGAGGTTCCGATATGCTCGATAGGCATGGTTGGAGAGCTCCTCCATGGCGGCGAAGTACTCCTCGCGCGGCGCCGCTCGGTCAGGCTGCAGGAGTGTTGCCTCCAGGGAGGCGGCAGCAAGAATCTCGAGGTTTCGCCCGCCCACCTCTGCGTGCGAATATTTCGCCGCGATCACCTCGCCCTGTTCGGTGATGCGAATCTGCCCTTGCACAGCTCCTGAGGGCTGCGCGAGGATGGCCTGATAACTCGGGCCGCCGCCACGGCCGACGGATCCCCCGCGGCCGTGGAACAGACGCAGCGTGAGCCCATGACGGCGGAAGGTGTCGATGAGCGCGATTTCTGCCTTGTAGAGTTCCCAGCCAGAGGTCAGGAAGCCACCATCCTTATTGCTGTCGGAGTAACCCAGCATCACCTCCTGTGCGCGACCACGACTTTCTAGGAGGCGAAGGTACTCCGGCACGGCGAGGAGCTCGTCCATTATGCTGCCGCAGTTGCGTAGATCGGCGATCGTCTCGAACAGCGGGACTATGTTCACGTCGAGCTCGCGCTCACGCGGCCGCAACAATCCTGCCTCCTTGAGCAGCAGCCCTACCTCGAGAAGGTCCGAGACTCCGTTCGTCTTCGAGATCACGTAGTTGGGCACCGCGGCCCTGCCATAACGCCGATGTGCGTTGGCCGCTTCGCGAAGGATTGCCAGCTCCGAGGCCGTCTCCGCGGAATAGCGTAGGAAAGGCGAAGAAAGCAGTCGCGCGGTGTTGAGCTCCTCGCGCAGGAGGGAGATGCGGGCAGCTTCGGAGAGGCCGGCATAGCCCGAGTCGGGGCAGGTCATCTCGAACAGCTCGTCCACCGTCCGCTCATGCACCTCGGAATTCTGGCGCAGATCGATGTCTGCGAGATAGAAACCGAAAGTGTTGGCTGCGCGACGCAGGCTGCGGAGCCGACTACGCGCCAGCGCCGCCGAGCCGTTGGCCGTGAGTGAACGATAAAGAACGCCGAGGTCGGCAACGAATTCGGCAGCCTTGGCGTAAGGCGGCGCCTCACCTATGGCGTGGCGCGACGTCTCCGCCTGCCCGAACGCCTGCGCCGTGGCCGCGAGGCGCGCATAGATACCAGAGACAGCGAGACGGTACGGTTCGTTGCGGCGGTGTGGCGAGCGATCAGGCGAGCGCTCCGCTAGCTCCTTCAGCTGATCGGATACAGTGACAAGCCGCGTGTCGAGCGATAGTTCGCCGCCTAAAAGATGCACCTCATCCAGGTAGAATTTGAGGGCGCGCTCGCTCTGCATGCCCAACGCTTGTCGCAACACCTCGGCTGTAACGAAGGGATTACCGTCGCGGTCACCGCCGATCCAGCTTCCGACGCGTAGGAACGAAGGTAGCTCGAAGCCGTCCCAGGCGGGATCGGTCGAAGCGAGCTGGTCTTCCAGGGCCGCATAGAAGCGAGGCAGCTCGCGCAGAAAGGTGTAATCGTAGTAGGAAAGCCCGTTAGCTACCTCGTCTACGACTTTGAGCCTGCTCCCGCGCAGCATGCTGGTCTGCCATAGCGTGAGCACGGCGCAACGCAAGGCCTCTTCATTCGCCGCCGTCTCTTCGGGGGTGAGCCGAAGGCGATCGCGTTCCGCCAGTAGGTGCGCCACCTCCATCTCACGATCGATCGTGCTCTTCCGCCTCACCTCCGTCGGATGGGCGGTGAGTACCGGGCAAACGATGGCATTTGTGAAGAAGTCCTGCAGCTTAGACCGGGAAATCGCCGCATCACGAGCGCGCGCCAGCGCGTACGCCAGGGTGCCTTCGCGGGGTGCCGAAGCAGCCAGCGCGTGGGCTCTAGTTCGGCGGATGTGATGTTGATCTTCGGCGATATTGGCGAGCTGTGAAAAGTAGCTGAAAGCGCGGATGATTTGGATGCTCTGACCATGCGAGAGGCTATTCAATGTCGCCTCGAGCTCGTGCCGCGCGGCTTCATCCTCGTCGCGGTGGAAGCGGATCGAGGTGCGGCGAATGCGCTCAACGATTGCGAAAACAGGCTCGCCTTCCTGGCTGCGGACCGTATCGCCAAGAATGCGGCCGAGAAGCCGGATATCGTCACGCAGCGGCAAATCCTTGTCGGGAGTCTCGAGCATATCCATGATCACACGAATTCGAGCTATGCAGCCGCTGATCGCGCGCCACCTCTAAACCGGGATTGGCACCGGCTCCTTCGTGCCGACTGCGGACTAATGCACCACAGCAAAACGCTTAGGGGCCCAGGGGTGAACTGGTTCTCATCCCCGGATGCCCTGGTCGTGAAACGCTTAGCTGATTAATGCATCGCCGCGGCCACTATTGGGGTTATCATCTTATGGTTTTTGACGTTGCCGTGGGCGGGCGACGGCGCGGCGGAGCGCGCCGGCCGACCGTAAACGGTTCGCCGCTGTAAGTGCACGTGACGCGGGTGTGTGGATAGGTCTGCGTGTTCCAGGCGCAATCCTCACGCGCCTCTTGTCGCAAATAGAACGCGGCCTCGGGACCGTTGATCCGCTCGCCGTCCCAGAGGAGCTCAAAACCCATGCCGGGCATATCCCGGTATTCCCCAATCGTCTCGTCCATCCAGCCCAAGGTACAGCTGTCCACGGTTGCTAAGGACTTGCCCCTCGGATTGTGCCGTGCGGGGATAAAATTAAAGTTGGGAAACGCAGGCTTGTTCTGCGCCAGCATGAGATATTCTTCTGGATTAAATACCGGCGGTGGCACGCTCAGGCTGAAACCTTTGGACCAGAGACGAGTGTTGTAGGCCATCATCGAGCCATTGGTATCCATATCGTAGCCGTGGCAATCGGCATGAGTGAGGCTAAAAGCGTGTCCCAGTTCGTGGATAAGCGTGGAGAGGAAAGGGTAATTATCCTTCCCCATCAGGTATGCCAGTTCCATCTGGATCACGCCGCCGCCGGTATTGGGTGGTCCGTTGAATGTGCGGCCGCCGCCGTAATAATTCTCCTTGATCGGATAGGCTGAAGGACGGGCGTAGATCTGAAGATACACCGAGCGCGAAGTGTAACGATCCTCGCCGAGCCACGCGAACAGCTCCCGCACCACAACGTGAGCCACGTCCGGCTCCAGTTTTGAAAAGTGGTCGTCGTAATAAGAGTGCGGATGTTTTGCCGTGTAGACGAGAGGGTCGCCGTCGGCAATCTCGAATGAATCAGTAACCAGCTGCGTGCGGTAATAGGACTGAGCAAGAGCAAGGTATTTCCGGATAAGGTCTTTGTACGCCGCAACTTCGCCGTCACGCATTTCAGAGTTGTCGGACGGAATGAACAGAACTGGCACGACTCGTAGCCGGCCCTCCAATGCCGACGCGGCAGTCACTTCGCACGCGGCAAAGGTAAGCAGCGCAAGCAGCGGCAAATCGAGCCGAAATCGAAGCGGAAAAGCGCGCCATTTACACGTCATCGGCCTTGCCCACCTCTCCAATACCGCGCCTGCCCATGCACCCGCCGCGCAGCCAAACAACTTGATGAATTCGCGCCTTTGCACTCGATCAGATCGCATCGAACTCCTGCCGCCACGAAGCGCACCGCAGTATACCCACTTGGCGAGGATCAGTCAGGAGGCAACGGAGTGATCTTACAACCATCGACCCACCCCAAGAGAACGCTCGGGCGCGGTGGAAATTCGGCGCCGGATTAAAGCACCACATTCAAAAGCGCCAGTTTATAGCTGGCTAGCGTTACTGTTGTCGGCAGCTTTTCAGTTATTTAGGGATCAGCAACTTCAATTCCTTGGCACGATCAGCAGTTGCATTTAGAACGCATTCGTTAGCGCTCAGTCTCGCGCTGGTACCACCTTCGCGATCGCCGTAAAATTTGCAGTTTGCATCACGAAACGTTATCCAGGCACGTTGGGCATGAAGCAGTGACTGTTTTCGTTTGGGAGAAATCTTAGAAGTCAGGCTTTTGTAATTTTCGTTGAGCTTAGTATCTTGTCGGCTGGTTTCAGCAACGATGCAATCAATCATTGCAA
>DATBYX010000226.1:0-8578 GCA_036513475.1 Xanthobacteraceae bacterium
GCATCTGGCTGACAGGAACAAGGGTCACCGCGTCACCACGGCCGACGTGGCGCAGCAATTCCATGAGCAGGCTCGACAGTGCCGGCGTCAGCGTAATCTCGGATGGCTGCTTGGTCTCTTGATCTAGCACGCGCAGCTTCGCATCACCGGCAGCCTGTGCTGCAAGTATTTTACGCAACTGGTTGGCGGCTGCCTTTTCACTAGCGGATGGCAATCGACCGCCGAGTTCCTCGGCAAAGGCTGGCATGGTCATGGCTAATTCTCCCTTGGAACGTGTCCCTACCAGATATTCGAAATAAACGCAATAAATGAAATAAGCGTAAGTGGGAAAAGTTCCAGACGGGGGAGATTTTGGGGGGGTGCCGCTGTCGCTCCAGCTCGGCGGATCCCTCCCTAGTCGAAATTCGGCCGTTCCTCGCAGGTCATGGAAATGCAGATTGGGCTTGGGACGGGGGATGGATGAAACCAGGGAAACGGCAATTTCTCTTTAGTTTTCAATGATATCGAGCGGAGGCAGGCTCCGCAAGCGGGACTCGCGGGTGACGGTTAGGCACCACCCGGAACGGCGGAGGACGTGCTACAGCGAGGTGCGCAGCCCTCAGCGCGTAAATTCGCGCGCAACGAAGTCATTCCAAGTATAGGGACACTCCTCCGGGAATTCGTTCTTTTCCAATCCGGTCTCTTTCGCGGCTTCGATCCGGGCCCTCCGATAGGCCCGTGCGGTCGCTTCTGCTATCCGCGGTCTGAGGCCGGGGTTGTCAGACAGAACATCGTGAAGCTCGAGGCGCTGCGCCTCGATGGACAATACCCAACTGCGAGACCGCAGGTTCGGCTGATGGTCCCATTTTAGCATGTGCAACATCAAGACGCGCAGTGCGCTCTCGAGCTTGTTGAACTGTTCGCGTCCCAAGGATTCGATCTCCTCGGCCAAATTCTCACGATCCAAAGCTTCCCAACGTCCTGCGCGCACGTGTGCCGCCTGTTCCATCAGCCAGGAATAGAAGTCGCTCCAATACTCAGCGGCTGGCCGTCCTTGCACCGGCGCCAATTGAATCCCGCCATGATTGGTATCAGATACCATCGCGTTCACCTCTGCTAACAAGCTATGGCGACCCGCGCAGCAATTCAACTCGTATGTGGCTTAATTAACCGTCGCGCCACCTTCCGACCGCGGTTGGAGCGGGGTATTGGGCCATTTTTACAGCTAAAACAGCATACCGAATTCACGGCCAAGCTAAAGTTTGATGCGCAGTGCATGCGCGAGCTCGCCGATAAGTCCGCGGCGGAACAGCAGCACGCATACGACGAAGATCACGCCCTGGACGACGAAGACCCACTGACCGATGGTGGTGAGGTAGTTCTCCAGAGTAACCATGAAGAACGCCCCTGCAACGGGCCCGAACAGGGTGCCGAGCCCGCCGACCAGGGTCATAAGGATGACCTCTCCCGACATCGGCCAATCAACGTCGGTCAAGGATGCAAGCTGAAACACCAGCTCCTTCGTGGCTCCTGCGATCCCGGCAAAAGTTGCCGAAAGAACGAAGGCGAGCAGCTTGTATCGATCGGTCCTGTAGCCGAGGGAGATCGCACGCGGCTCGTTCTCCCGGATCGCTTTGAGCACCTCGCCAAAGGGCGAATTGATGATCCGATAGATCAGCAGAAAACAGGCGAGAAAAATCACGAGCACGGTCGCATACATGCTGGTCTGGTCTGAGAGGTTGATCAGGCCGAACAGCCTTCCCCGCGGCACCGCCTGGATCCCATCCTCCCCATGGGTGAAGGGTGCCTGAACAGCGAAGAAAAACATCATCTGCGCGAGTGCAAGCGTGATCATGGCGAAATAGATGCCTTGCCGCCGGATCGCGAGCGCACCCACGATCGCGCCGAATAGAGCCGCTACCGCCGCTCCCGACAGGATTGCGATTTCGGGCGTCACCCCCCACACCTTGGCGGCATGCGCGCTCACATAGCTCGCCCAGCCGAAGAAGAGCGCATGGCCGAATGAGAGCAGGCCGACGTAGCCTATCAACAGGTTGAACGCGCAGGCGAACAGCGCGAAGCACAGGGCCTTCATCAGGAAGACAGGATAGGCCACCATCGGGGCAATCACGAGCGCCGCGGTCATGACCAGGAACGCGATGATCTCGGTACGCGAGCGCACTGTCGGAATTTTGCTCGCTTCGCTGAGCCGTTGCATCTCAGGCCCTTCCGAACAGCCCGGCCGGCCTGATCAGCAGCACCACCGCCATGATGATGAAGATCACGGTGTTCGATGCTTCAGGAAAGAAAACCTTCGTGAGGCCTTCGATCACGCCCAAGCCGAATCCCGTCACGATCGCCCCCATGATCGATCCCATCCCGCCGATCACGACGACGGCGAAGACTACGATGATCAGATTGGAGCCCATTTGCGGGCTGACGTTATAGACCGGCGCTGCCATGACCCCGGCGACAGCGGCCAGCGCGACCCCGAAACCATAGGTGAGGGTAATCATGCGCGGCACATTGATGCCGAAGGCGCGCACAAGCGTCGGGTTCTCGGTTGCTGCACGCAGATAGGCGCCAAGCCTCGTGCGTTCGATGACGAACCACGTCGTCAGGCAGACGACGAGAGAGAATACGACCACCCACGCGCGATAGTTGGGCAGGAACATGAAGCCTAGATTCTGCCCGCCCTGCAATTCTGCAGGGACGGAATAAGGCAGGCCGGAAGAACCGAAGAAATTGCGGAAGGTGCCTTCGATGATCAGCGCGAGCCCGAACGTCAGCAACAACCCGTAGAGATGATCGAGCTTGTAAAGCCATTGCAGAAATAGCCGCTCGATGATGATGCCGGTGATGCCAACGAGCACAGGAGCCACGATGAGCGCCCACCAGTAGCCCAGCCCTGCATACTGCAGCAGAAAGAAGGCTGTGAAGGCGCCCAGCATATATTGCGCCCCATGCGTGAAGTTGATGATGTTGAGCATGCCGAAGATCACGGCCAGGCCCAAGCTGAGCAGCGCATAGAAGGAGCCGTTGATCAGGCCGATCAGGAGCTGCCCGAACAAGGCTTGCGAGGGGATACCGAAGATTTCGACCATCAAGGCGCGCCTCGCCGCTGGTAATCGCTCGGGGCGGCAGCCAGGGCTGTCGCATTTGGACCGGGTGGTGCAGCAAACTCCGTAGTACCTCCCCCTGAAAGGGAGAGGTCGGCGACCCCCGACGTGATCGGGGGGAGCCGGGTGGGGGTCAACTCGGCACCGCGATGATTACCGAAAGTACGCGTCAGGGTCTCCGACCCCCACCCGACAGTATTTGCTTCGCTCGCGAAGCAAATACTGTCGACCTCCCCCTTGCAGGGGGAGGTATGGCGCCTGCGGCTCTGCCGAGCCATGTGCAATAGCCCGGGGCTGGGCAGGGCATCAGCCGCTCACCAGAGGACAGCCACCCTCCTTCAGCGGCCGGAAAGCTTCGGCTGCGGGAATCGTGGCGCGGACATTGTAGAAGTCGCCCGCGTGCTTGGACTCCGACGGAGTTTTCACCTCGAACAAATAGGCGTCATGGATCTTGCGGCCATCGGCCCGGATCGTGCCCTTGCCGAACAGCGGGTCGTCCGTCCCCAGCTCTTTCATCTTGGCGACTGTCGCCTTGCCGTCGCCCGCGCTCTTCAAAGCCGCTACTGCCTTGAGGTAGTGCGTGACCCCGGAATAGACGCCGGCCTGCACCATGGTTGGGAACTTGCCGGGGCGCTCTTGCTGCCAGCGCTTGGTCCAGGTGCGGTTGTTGTCGTTGGCGTCCCAGTACCAGGTCTCGGTCAACGTGAGGCCTTGCGCCGTTTGCAGCCCTAGTGCGTTTACGTCGCTCGCGAACACGAGCAGTCCGGCAAATTTCTGTCCGCCTTTGACAATGCCAAACTCGGCACCTTGCTTGATCGAGTTGATGGTATCGCCGCCAGCATTGGCCAGTCCGATGATCTTGGCCTTCGACGACTGCGCTTGCAGGAGGAAGGAGGAAAAGTCGTTGGTGTTGAGCGGGTGGCGTACCTTGCCCAGGACTTTGCCTCCATTCGCTTCCACCGCAGCTGCGGTATCCCGCTCGAGTGCGTGCCCGAAGGCGTAATCGGCGGTAAGAAAGAACCAGGTATCGCCGCCGGTTTTCACCAGCGCTTTGCCCGTTCCATTGGCCAGCATCCACGTGTCGTAGGTCCAATGGACGGTGTTGGCATTGCATTTCGGACCGGTGAGGTCGGATGCGGCGGCGCCGGAGACGATGAATGTCTTGTTTTTCTGACGGGTGATCTCACTCACGGCGAGCGCCACCCCCGAGTTGGGCACGTCGACGATCAGGTCCACCTTGTCGAGGTCATACCATTGATTGGCGATACTGGAACCGATGTCCGGCTTGTTCTGATGGTCGGCCGACACGAGATCGACCTTCATGTCCTTGTCGTGCGCCGTGTAGTCCGCAATCGCCAGCTTGGCGGCCGCGACCGATCCCGCGCCCCCGATATCCGAATACAAGCTCGAAACATCGCTGAGCACGCCGATCTTGACATTGACCTGCGCATGAGCAGGACCGCCGATCCAAACCGCGGCGAGGGCCGTCATTCCGATGAGCTGTTTCATAAGGTTTTTCCTCCTTCTGTTCCCGTCGAAGACTGTGGTCACACGCCTAGATATTCGTGCAGCTTGCCGAGATTGCCTTGTAGCTCGGCATTGACGAACTGATCGATAATACGGCCATGTTCCATGATGTAATAGCGGTCCGCAACAGTCGAGGCGAAGCGAAAGTTCTGCTCGACCAGAAGAATGGTGAAGCCCTGCTGCTTAAGCAGCCCGATGGTCTTGCCGATCTGCTGGATAATCACCGGGGCAAGACCTTCCGTCGGTTCGTCCAGCAGTAGCAGCCGTGCGCCGGTGCGCAGGATACGGCCTATGGCGAGCATCTGTTGCTCGCCGCCAGAAAGCTTCGTGCCCTGACTCGACAAGCGCTCGCGCAGATTGGGAAAGAGCTCGAAGATCTGATCATTGTCGAGCCCGCCCGGCCGCACCTTGGGCGGCAGCAACAGGTTCTCCTCCACGCTGAGACTGGAGAAAATGCCGCGTTCCTCCGGGCAAAACGCAATACCCAGTCGGGCGATCCGATCGCTGGTCAGGCCGATGAGCTGCGTGCCGTCGTAGCGCACGGAGCCTGTACGCTGGCTGACCATGCCCATGACTGCCTTCAGCGTGGTCGTTTTTCCTGCCCCGTTGCGTCCGAGCAGCGTCACGACTTCTCCCGCAAACACGTCAAAGTTTGCGCCGTGGAGGATGTGCGATTCGCCGTACCAGGCCTGCAGACCTTCCACTGCGAGCAAAGCTGCACCGGTGGGGCTAAGCATGGCCCACCCCAAGATAGGCTTCGCGCACGCTCGGATCGTTCGAAACAGTCTGATAGTCTCCTTGAGCGAGCACGCGGCCTCGCGTAAGCACGGTAATATGGTGAGAAAGGTTGGCGACGACGCTCAGATTGTGCTCGACCATCAGCACTGTGCGGGATGCGCCGACGGATTTGATCAGCGCACTGATACGTTCAATGTCCTCCTGTCCCATGCCGGCGGTGGGCTCGTCCAGCAGAAGCATTTCTGGCTCGAGTGCAAGGGTCGTGGCGATCTCCAACGCGCGTTTGCGGCCATAAGGCAACTCCACGGCCGTTACACCTGCAAACGACGACAACCCCACTTCGAAGAGGAGCGCCATTGCGCGGTCGTTGAGGGAGTCGAGAATACCTTTCGACCTCCAGAAGTCGAATGAACCGCCGCGCTTGCGCTGAAGGGCAACTCGCACGTTTTCAAGCACGGTCAGGTGCGGAAACACAGCCGAGATCTGAAACGAGCGGACCAGCCCAAGCCGGGCCACGTCGGCGGGAGGAATGGCCGTGATATCGCGGCCCTTGTAGACAATTCGGCCACGGCTCGGGCGAAGGAATTTGGTAAGAAGGTTGAAACAGGTGGTCTTGCCGGCGCCGTTCGGGCCAATGAGCGCGTGAATGGTCCCGCGAGCGATCCGAAGGTTTACTCCATTGACGGCGATAAAGCCGGCGAACTCCTTGGTGAGATCTTCGGTTTCAAGGATGAACTCGTCACTCACGGTCAATACCCCGATTCAGCTGGGGCATTGATAGCACGTCCGCGCAAAGATTCGACGGGCGATTCGACGAAAAGCTAATCTGACGCACTCGGCGGCGCCCTGGCTCGAAGCAGTGGCACGAGCTTCTCCGCCCCATCCGCCGTAATCGTTGATTGGGCAAAGCCTGTCCCCGACTTGATCGGGGACCGCCCGACGTGGCCTATCCGCGTGGGCACGGCGCAACGCAGTGAAGCTTGCGTAGACTGCGTAAACTAGCCTGCGTCGGTTTTACCCCACGCGAAGAAAGACAGAACCGCGCGCCTTTGCCCACCTACGGGTTCTTGTGCTTCCATCGGCGGTTATCTAATGGCAAGTTAGGTAGGCGCGATTCTGCAGGGGAAGCGCAGGACCGGCCGCAACGGAGGGAGCTTTCTTGCGTCTCCTCGTCATTGAGGACGATCCCGATCTGAATCGGCAGCTCACGACCGCGCTGACCGATGCGGGTTACGTGGTGGATAGGGCATTCGACGGCGAAGAGGGGCACTTTCTAGGCGAAAGCGAGCCCTACGACGCGGTTATTCTGGATATCGGCCTCCCCAAGATGGATGGCATTTCGGTGCTGGAGGCTTGGCGGCGTGCCGGCCGAGCGATGCCCGTCCTCATGCTCACCGCGCGCGACCGCTGGAGTGACAAAGTTCAGGGCTTCGACGCCGGCGCGGATGACTATGTTGCGAAACCCTTTCATCTCGAGGAAGTGCTCGCGCGTATCCGCGCGCTTTTGCGGCGCTCGGCTGGCCATGCCAAGAGCGAGCTCAACTGCGGGCCGGTGCGGCTCGATACCCGCACGGGGCGCGTCGCTGTTGACGGCAATCCAGTCAAACTGACGTCGCATGAGTACCGGCTGCTTTCCTACCTCATGCATCATGCGGGCCGCGTAGTCTCGCGCAGCGAGCTGGTCGAGCATCTCTACGATCAGGATTTCGATCGCGACTCCAATACGATCGAAGTTTTCGTAGGGCGCGTCCGCAAGAAGCTCGGCGTTGACGTGATTCAGACGGTGCGCGGCCTGGGTTATCTCCTCACACCTCCGGGCGATGCGTCTTAATTCGCTTGCGCTACGCCTCTTCTTATCGGCGACGACCTGGACCGTAGTCATCCTTCTCGTCACCGGCATCGTGCTCTCGTCAATCTATCGGGCGGCGGTCGAGCGTGCATTCGATCGCAGGCTCGGCGTCTATTTGCGTAGCCTGGTTGCTGATGTGGCCACTCCCGAGGAGAATGCCGGCAAATTTCCCCAGTCCATCGGCGAGCCGCTGTTCGATCTGCCCCTCTCCGGCTGGTATTGGCAGGTCACCCGGCTCGATGCGCCGACACCCGATGTACGATCGTCCCGCTCCTTATGGGACGCAAAGCTGCCGCATCTCGCGGATCTGGAAGCTTCGTCGGCACCCGGTGGTGAGCGTTCCGGCTATGCCGACGGACCTGAAGGCCAGCGGCTCCGCGTGGTCGAGCGGACCATCGATCTCGGCGAGGAAGGACGCTACCTCGTCGCCGTGGCCGGCGACGCGGCGGAAATCGATGACGAGACTCGTAGTTTTGACGGTGCCTTGATGATCACCTTTGCCGTACTGGCGGTCGTGCTGTTGCTGACCACGACTTTCCAGGTACGCTTCGGACTTGCGCCGCTCAAACGCATTTCCGAGGGGCTCGCCGGCATCCGGGGAGGCAAGGCGGAGCGCCTGGAAGGCGCGTTTCCTGTGGAAATTGCGCCGCTGGCGCGCGAGACGAATGCGCTCATCGATGCCAACCGTGAGATTGTCACGCGCGCGCGCACTCACGTCGGTAATCTCGCCCATGCGCTCAAGACGCCTATCTCGGTCATGCTCAATGAAGCCAGTACGCACGCCGACGATCCGTTTGCGCGCAAGGTCCGCGAGCAAACTGAGATCATGCGAGATCAGGTCGCGCGCCACCTCGAGCGCGCAAGGCTGGCGGCCAGGGTTGCCGTAATAGGTACAGTCACCGATGTGCGCACTGTCGTCAGCTCGCTGGCGCGCACCATGGAGAAGATCCACCACGACCGGAATATTGCGATCGAGATCGACGCCTCGGAGGGCACCCGCTTTCGGGGAGAGCAGCAGGACCTCGAAGAAATGGTCGGCAATCTGGTCGATAACGCCTGCAAATGGGCCCAGTCGCGGGTCGCGGTTGAGGTCTTCTCGCAACGATCCGATGCAGGGGATGAGCGCCCCACGGTGCACATCATTGTCGACGACGACGGTCCCGGGCTCTCGCCCCAGCAGCGCGAGCAAGTGGCCCGGCGAGGACGCCGGCTCGATGAGACGAAGCCTGGATCCGGCCTCGGCTTGTCGATTGTGGTCGATCTCGCAAGCCTTTACGGCGGATCGCTTGCTCTTGGGACTGCTCCGATAGGGGGCTTGCGAGCAGAGCTCACTTTGCCGGGCGCGTGAACAAAGAAAGCGTTTGGA
>DATBYX010000227.1:0-2499 GCA_036513475.1 Xanthobacteraceae bacterium
GCCCTTCACCTTGAGCGTGCCCGGCGGAAACCCTAACGTTCGTGCCGGTCCTGATCCGCTGACCTGAATCGTCGCCATTGCCGAGCCATCGGTATAGATCTGGCCAAGCCCGCGCGTTCCATCGACACAGTTGAACGCGAATAGTTTCCCGGTCACAAACCGCTGAGCTACTTCGGGGCCCATTGGCTCAGCGATGGCTGGAGCGCTCGCAAGCACGCACGCAACGAGAATCGTCACCCGCATAATCATCTGGATACCCCCCGAACGGCTTTTGGCCGCAACCAAAGGGTTGGTCGCAAGAAGCATCCTAAAGGTTCAGTGCTTGCTTACGGCCGGAGCTTGATGTGCTCTTTTTGCCACAGTAGGCAGGTATCTCTCCTCTGGACCGATGACGCTGGCGCGCCACCAAGCAACGTGGAGGTGCTGCGCACGCTCGGACCGCCGCCCATGACCTGGAGCGGTCTTGGAACGACCGGGCTTATTCGATCACCTCGTCGGCGAGCTGCTGGTATTGCGGAGGCACTTCGAGGCTGAGCGCTTTCGCCGTCTTGAGGTTGATGTGTAGCTGGTATTGCGTGGGCTAATCGAAAGCTCACCCGGCTTGGCTCCCTTCATTGATCTTGTTCACGTAGTCAGCTCCCTGCCGCGCCATCATGCTGGTATCGGGACTGAGGCCCACCGACCCGCCGGCCGCCCACCCCGGCAGATGATGCGCGAACGCCACTTCGGCGACGCGCGCACTAGCTCCATGGGTGAAAGCGGTCGCTATGACGAGGAGCGCTTGCGCGTCATCGGCTCATCATCGTGGCGCAGACGGTGGACGCGTTGCGTTCATTTTCAATTGGGGACGGAACACCGCTCCGATCGCTGTGGTGGCGGCCACGGTATGCCGCCTAGACAACTTACCTACCCAACCGAGCGTCTCGGAGTTCAATCAGCCTGGACAGTTCTTGCTCTTGCTGGGCGATCCGGTCCGCGGTTCTGTTTTCATCTTCAGCACCAGAGTACGCAGCGGCCTGTTCGATCAACTCATTGATATTCTGCCGTATCATGGCAATGCGCTCGTCAAGTTCAGTAATTGTGGGGTCAGTCATCGCCTCTCTCGGGTTGAAAACATCCAGTTAAGCTGGGGTGACTCCTAGGATTACCCCGAACTGGGTGAACACTCGAGCCGGGTCAACCGTTCGCTTAGTCGATTTCGGGGCCAATTCTGGGGCCACGATGGATGGTCATGATGTTCACTGAACCTCCAGTGTCAGACACCGATGTGGTTGAGAGGTCAGCGGAATAACTTTGTATGAGTTGCCGATACGTAACCTGCGGTAGAGGCGAACATTCGGGTTGTTGGATATCGCGGATCGTCTGAGCCGTAATTCTGAGCCCATGTTCGTTCAGGTAGTCGCGCAGGTCGGAAAAGGCCCTGTCGTTCCCATGCGACGCAATGACCAAGACGGCTTCTGCGATACCATCGCCACGCCGAACGGAAAAATCACCAGTCGTGTCGAAGTACATGAGAGGGGCCACCTCAATTGGAACTCGATCAGGGCCAAACCAGTATCCGATGGCGCTGCCATCAACATCTTCCGCCACGAACCCGCTATAACGAATCATATCTGCCATCGCTTGCGCATAAGCAAGGCGCGTGATGCCCTCTAAATTATTGCGGCCTTTGCATTCGGATTCGATGAGTGCTGGCAGTCCATCGTGCTCAAGAAAGATCACCCCCGCGCTCTTCAACCGATTTACGGTACCGCTCGCCGCGTCATGCCACTGCAATTCCAGGAGCCTTCGAAGATCGTCTGGCATGGTTCGCCCGCCCAGATGGTGCGCCGCAAATTGAACGGCCGGATCGCTCACTGGCACCAATCCATCTCCCGTCGGTAGGTACCAGCGCATCTGTTGGTCAACCGACCAAACTTGCTTAGACGAGCATACGATTTCACACCCGCCGAGAAACCCCCGCTGGCGGCCTCGAATGTGGCACGCGCGGAGCAGCCGTCAGCGGTCAGCCATATCATCCTTCGTCGTGCTCGACAATTCACCCGAGTTGAAAGGCCTGGCCGCAATGATCTGACGCGCCAAATGAGACGGCGTTCGCTCGACTGCTGCAGCCGCCCGAGCCAACGGAACGCGAAAGTTAAAATCTTTCTCGCGCAAGCCGATAACGATCTGTCGCTTACGTTCCTGGACCCACTTCTCGGTATATTCCTGGTGGGCCTTTAGAACACCCGCTCGGGCTTAGTGGAAGCTGACATCCCTGCTCCCTCCGCCATCGCTGGCCCAGCTCACATTAGTGCCTCGACGTGGCTTCGGCCCATTGGTTAGAATCACGGGACGCACGATCACCCAGTCGAGCTTGCTTCTGCGGACGATGCGTTCCTGCACGTCCTTCTCGTCATAGACGCGCCCCAGCAGCAGATGGAACGCCGCGCTATTAAAGAACCCCCCCGCGGGCCGCCAACCGACAGGGAGTTTCCCAGATCCAAGCTTGGCGCAGAT
>DATBYX010000228.1:0-2753 GCA_036513475.1 Xanthobacteraceae bacterium
TGCTCGAGGCCTGCGTGCGCCACGGCGAAGGCGAGCTCGACAACAGCATTGTCATCAACGAAATCCGCCGGCGCCGGGATGTTTCTTGACACACCTCGACTCCTTTGGTCGTCATGGCCGGGCTTGGCCCGGCAATCCATCCGCTTCAACAAGACTCTTTTTTTGCGAAACAGATGGATGCGCGGGTCAAGCCCGCGCATGACGCTGGGGTACAAAGCCGGGCATGACGACGCCGCTGGGCCGAGCCGATGAGGTCGCAATGAGCAACGGAGAAGTGCGCTACAGCCGCGCCGGCAAGATCGCGACTGTGATCTTCGATCGCCCGGCGGCACACAATGCCATGACCTGGCAGATGTACGAGCAGCTCGACGCAGCGTGCGCGCGCATCCGTGCCGAGCACGATGTGCGCGTTGCCGTCTTTCGGGGAGCGGGCGGCAAGGCGTTCATCGCCGGCACCGACATCGCGCAGTTCCAGCAGTTCCGCAGCGCCGAAGATGGCCTCGCCTATGAAGAGAAGATGGAAAGCTACATCGACGCCGTCGAGTCTCTCCCGGTGCCCACATTGGCGGTGATCGAGGGCTATGCCATTGGCGGCGGGCTTGCGATTGCTGCCGCGTGTGACCTGCGCATCGCCACTACCGGCTCGCGCTTCGGCGTTCCTATTGCGCGCACGCTCGGCAATTGCCTCTCCATGCGGAATTATGCCCGCCTGGTTGCGGCGCTCGGTGCTCCCCGCGCCAAACGCATGTTGCTCCTGGCGGAGAATCTTTCTGCCGAAGAGGCGCTGGCCGGTGGATTCGTGAGCGAGGTGGTTGCTCCTTCCGAGATTGACCGCCGCATGGGCGAGATCGCCGATCGCATCGCCGGTCATGCGCCGATCACCATGCGGGTGACCAAGGAGGCGATCCGGCGGCTGCTGAATGCCGGGCTGCCTGCCGGCGACGACCTCGCGCGCGCGTGCTACGGCAGCAAGGATTTCCGCATCGGCATCGAGGCATTCGTGGCAAAGCGCCCACCGGAATGGACGGGAGAGTAGTTAAGAGGAGGAAAAGAATGCTCAAGCTTCCAGGCCATGCACGCTATGCCTATTCGCCCATCGTCAAACGGCCGAGCTATGAGTGGCCCGGGGGCAAGCGCCTGGCGTTCTACGTGGCGCTCAATATCGAGCATTTCGCCTTCGGTACCGGGCTGGGGATGGATCCCTCCAACCGCAGCGGGCAACAGACCACGCGCAACTTCGCCTGGCGCGATTACGGCAACCGCATCGGCAACTGGCGCCTGTTCGAGATGCTCGACCAGCTCAAGCTGCCCGCGACGATCCTGCTCAACAGCAGCGTCTGCTACAACTACCCCGACCTCGTCGAGAAGATCAAAGCGCGCGGTGACGACGTTCTCGGCCACGGGCGCACCAATGCCGAGCTGCTCCGCCCGATGTGGGAGCAGGACGAGGCGCGCGCGATCGAGGAATGCACGGCGGTCATCGAGAAATATGTCGGGGTGCGGCCCTCCGGATGGATGGGGCCCGGCGCGCTCGAATCGAGCGTCACGCCCGATTTGCTGAAAGAGGCGGGGTATACGCATCTGCTCGATTGGCCGTTCGATGATCAGCCGATCTGGATGCAAACCCGCTCCGGCCCGCTTCTGTCGGTGCCCTATCCCATGGAGTTGAACGACGCCGGCTCGCAGGCGCATCGCGATCACACCGGGCGCGAGTTCGGCGAGATGATCGTGGATCAGTTCGAGGAAATGCTGGAGCAGTCGGAGCGCCAGCCGCTGGTCTTTGCCCTCGCGCTGCACGGGTTCATCGTCGGCCAGCCGTTCCGATTGCGCCCGGTGCGGCAGGCCATCAAGCACTGCGTCGAGCACAAGCACAAGGATCGCGTCTGGTACACGCGCGCCGGTGACATCGCGAAATACTGCTTCTCGCTTCCGAAAGGCCTCATCCCAGGCAGTGCGTAGGGGCGGGTTTAAAACCCGCCCCTACATGGCGCCGCGTCGCAGGGGGGGAAAGGCGCGCGAATCGCATCTCGCTCTACCTCGTTCTGGAACTCGCCGCGCTCGAGATCGTTTGTGCAAGCAAGGCAAGCACGGCATCCGACAGTCCGTGCGATCACCTCAGATAAGGAAGGGCGTCATGGGACTGTTCTGGAAAGACATCAAGACGATGGATGATCTGCTGCTGCATGGGCTCAAAGACATCTATGATGCGGAATTATGAGATCGCCCGCTACGGCACCTTGATCGCGTGGGCCGACGAGCTCGGACACGATGACGTGGTGCGGCTTCTGACCACGAACCTCAATGAGGAGAAGGCCGCGGACAGGAAGCTTTCGACCGTGGCGCTGCGAAAAGGCGTCAATCGCAAGGCGGCAAGCTGAGGCCGCTCGCTCGCTCCTTCAACGCTGGTGCCGGCGGCATGTCGCTCATTCAGTTCCTCGTGGTCCGCCAAGGCGGCAAATGGTCGGTGCGATCGCAGGACCTGGACCGATCGTTTTCCGACCAGCAGGCGGCTACGCGCGCCGCTGTCGACCTTGCGAACCACAGCGGCAAGAACGGCAAGCCGGCGGTGGTCATCGTCGAGCTTGGCAAGGGCCGCTTCGAGACCGTGTGGACCTACGGCGAGGACGCCTACCCGCCGAGCAAATTTGATCTTCCCGCCGCCGAGGAGCCTCCGGCTACCGCGGCGAGCGAGTAGCAGGGCCGAACTTGATCCAGCGGAGATTCGTGCCCCGCCTTGCGTCGCCCCCACCGAG
>DATBYX010000229.1:0-3558 GCA_036513475.1 Xanthobacteraceae bacterium
CGAGGAGAGCGGGCTCGGTCACGGTAAGCCGAATGACCCCGCCGCCCGCATTGACGATCTCGATCGAGCGCTGCCCGGTGCTCCCGGCGAAGCCGCCGAGCGGCTGCGAGAGCTCCCGCAGCTTCGCCAGCGCCTGGTCGACCTGGTTGTCGCGTACGACCACCTCGACGGAGTTGCCGCGGATGACCGCAGCGCGTGTGAGCCCGATCCGCGCTTCGCGCAGCAGTCTTCGGACGTCGTCCTGCAGCGTCTGCAGCTTTTGCCGCCGCACGTCGTTGGCATCGACCTGCATCAGGATATGGGAGCCGCCCTGCAGATCGAGACCAAGAACGATGTGGCGCTGCGCCCACGCCGGCCAGCGCTGGATGGTTTTTTCCGGCAAAAAGTTGGGAATGGCGAAAAGACAGCAGATCCCCGCGGTCAGCAATATGGCGATCGCTTTCCACCTGGAGATATAGAGCATGAATTATCCTAGAGCTGACCCGTCATGCGCGGGCTTGTCCCGCGCATCCACGTCTTTCGTCCGGTAGCCAAGGCGTGGATGGCCGGGACAAGCCCCACAGGCGCTAACTTAAGCCGCTTGGCGAGCTCGTCATGCGCGGGCTTGACCCGCGCATCCATCTTCTTCGCGAGAAAGTTCTTACGAAGATCGATGGATTGCCGGGTCAAGCCCGGCAATGACGACCTTAAGTTAGCGCCTATGGGGACAAGCCCGGCCATGACGACGGGCCTATTCGCACGGGCTGCGGGCGCGGGATCAGCTTGATCCGCTCTCATCTCGGACCGGCTCCCCTTTCGCACGGACCCCCGACACCATGGAGCGGACCTGCCGCACGCGCACCCCGTCCGCAATTTCGACTTCGATCTGGTCGTCGTCCACGACCTTGGTGACCTTTCCAACCAGCCCGCCTGACGTAATGACCGTATCGCCCCGCCGCAAGTTCTTGACCAGCTCCTGGTGATCCTTGGTCTTTTTCTGCTGCGGGCGCAGGATCAGAAAATACATGATCACGAAGATCAAAACGAACGGCAGCAACTGTATCAGCATGTTGTCGCCGCCGAAGGGGCTGCTCCCCTGAGCAAAAGCGGGGGTCACAAACATCGTTGCGTCCTTGTCCTCGGGCGCTCGCCAATCCGGCGGACCATACGCGCTGGGTGATGAAATCGAGGCGGACTATAGCGGCCGGCCTTGTCCGATTGCAATGTGACCAGGTCCCGCGCGCGCGGTTGTTGGATGTAGGGGCGAGGCATGCCTCGCCCTACATTGTCCGATTGCAATGTGAGGCCGGCCCGCGCATTCGGTTGTTGGATGGAGGGGCGAGGCATGCCTCGCCCCTACGTTGGTGCCTTGCAGGCTTATCGGCAGCTGGGTAAGCCTGCCGCATGATGGGGGGCGCGGGCAGTTCGCGTGACATGACAAAACAGCGGACAGGGCACGTCGCTTTTGGCTCCGAGGACGCGTTGGAGCGGATCGCGATTGCGCTGGAACGGCTCGCACCGCAGGTGACGGAGCAGCCGGATTACGGCGCGGCCGATGCGTTCTCCTGGCACCCTGATCAGCGGCGGCTCTCTCCTGTAGCGAGAGTCAATCGCGTCGAGATGTCGCTGCTCAAGGGGATCGATCGCATGCGCGACATGCTGGTCGAGAACACCGACCGGTTCGCGCGCGGACTGCCGGCGAACAACGCGCTCCTCTGGGGGGCGCGCGGCATGGGCAAGTCGTCCTTGGTCAAGGCCGTGCACGCCTCCATCAATGCCGCCCAGGGGAGCGGCAAGCCTGGAAAGGGCGTGCTCAAGCTGGTCGAGATCCACCGGGAAGACATCGAGACCCTGCCGCAGCTCATGGCGCTGCTGCGCGCAGGGCCTCACCGCTTCATCGTGTTCTGCGATGACCTCTCATTCGAGACGGAGGATACGAGCTACAAATCTCTCAAGGCCATGCTCGAAGGGGGGATCGAGGGGCGGCCGGGCAACGTCGTATTCTACGCGACATCCAATCGCCGCCACCTCATGGCGCGCGACATGATGGAGAACGAGCGGTCCTCTGCCATCAATCCGGGCGAGGCTGTGGAGGAGAAAGTATCGCTGTCCGATCGCTTCGGCCTGTGGCTCGGCTTCCACCGTTGCAGCCAGGATGAATTCCTCGCCATGGTCGACGGCTACGTCGCCCATTACAAAATTCGGCATCCCCGCGAGGCGGTGCACCGGGAAGCGCTGGAATGGTCGACGACCCGCGGCGCGCGCTCGGGACGAGTCGCCTGGCAGTTCGTGCAGGACCTCGCTGGGAGACTCGGAATCCGGATGCTGGATGATGCGTGAGAGAAGCCCAAAGCAGCGCCTTCCGCGCCCTCTCTGGACCGGCATGCCGAGCAACGATGCCAGCACTCAATGGGTTTTGTATCTGGTCATCCGCTGAATCCGGACACCAAGATAAAGTCTCCAGCAAGGCTGAGCGGGGACACGGATGATCAGAACGAGCGCCGCGAAGAAGTCAGTTAGATTAGCCAGTCTAGAGCTGGAGCAACGCTTTGAGCTTTGCTCGCACATCGTCAACCACACCGGCTGGGGCTTCGCATACAAATCGCGAGCCGCGTTGCTCCCAAGAGGCACTGCGCAATAGGTCGGTCTGCACGACACCCCTTACCTCGTGACCATCCGGTATCGCAACATGAAAGCTCCAATCGCGGTCGCGACTTGTTATAGGGCACGCGATGCAGCGGCCGGTAAGCTCGTTGAAGGCGCGCGGCGAAAGCACGAGCGCTGGCCGACGTCCGGCCTGTTCGTTGCCAACCGGCTGCAAGAAGTCGAGCCAAATGATATCCCCTGAATTGGGGCAATAGCCGGCCACCTCACCACACCTCATTGCCGCGCGGGGGACCCCAAGCTACTTCTTGAGGAACATTGTCGCGTGTCATGCCCGCCAGCAATTCATCAAGTGAGTAGCGCGGCTTGCGTTTCGGTTTGTCAAGCGGCTGCAGCACCAGGGCGCCATTTCTTACCGTTAACTCGACACGCTTGCCGTCGCTTGCGCCAATGGCATCTGCGACAGACTTCGGGATGCGCACTGCAAGACTGTTACCCCATTTGCGGAATTGAACGATCACGCGACTCCTCCTGGAAGTAGATACATCGTATATACTTGCGCATGGCGCGGCGGACAAGGGGAATGTGGGCGGCGGTCCGGATCACGCACATACGCTCGAGCACTACCTGGTAAGCTGACCCTCCGGAGCGGGGGCTGACGGTCTCTCGAGTATACCATCTGGGTGACCACATCGTTGACCGGCCCGACGAGGCGATGCCCCACCTTACCTCGACGAGATCGCATACAGGACCGCAATTTCTCTTACCTCGCGCTCAATGCGGGCCAAGCGGAAACGCCGCGGCACGCGCGGCTTTGCCCACCCTATCGGACGAGTCATCGACTTGGGGACCCGCGCTCTTTCCTCATTTGCTGCTGCGTAGGGGCGACGCAATGCGTCGCCCCTACGAAGATTCTGAAGTTGTAGGGGCGGGTTTCAAACCCGCCCCTACGCGGTGCCGCGGTGAGCTCGCAGC
>DATBYX010000230.1:0-3017 GCA_036513475.1 Xanthobacteraceae bacterium
CGAATCCGGCGACGACAAACCGGCCCGGTAGCCAGCGCCGGTTTTGACGATCGACAAGTGCAGGTTTACCCTTCGCCGAGCCAGGCTGGCCCCGGCAATGATATCCACGCCGGGTCACCGGCCTCCAGAAGGCGCCAACGCAGGGCCGTGCCAGCCTGGCCGCTATTCGGGCTCTAACGGGCCGGCTGTTGCGCAGCAATCGGTGCAGCATCGCAGTCCGCCGCCGGGCGTTGCGCAAGAGGCCCAGTCCTTGGGAGAGCAGCTACGATGCCTTTGCCGTAGTCGCGGTCAGGATGTCCGCCTTCCGGTTGAGCGCCGCGATCAGGCCGTCGATGCCCTGGCTCTTCAGGATGGCGGCGAATTCGGAGTGGCGCGTCGCCACTTCGCTGATCGCGCCGTCGAGATAGATGTCGGAGATCAGCCAGCTGTCGCCGTTGCGGCGCATCATGTAGTCGACGTTGACCGGCTCGCCGTTGGCCTTGACGATCTGGCTGCGCACCATAATGCCAGCCACCGCGGGCTGCTCGCCGATCACCTTCAGCTTCTGTCCGTCGTAGCTGTCAAAGCGATCGGCATAGATCGCCGAGATATAGCGCGCGAAGCTCTCCGTCACCTGCTGCCGTTGCGCCTCGGTCAGGGAGGCCCAGGACGGGCCGACCGACAGCCGCGCCATCGAGGCAATATCGAAGGTCTTGCGAATGACCGGCTCCAGCTGCGCAAAACGCCCGCTTTGCCCGAGGATCCAGCCGTTCTTCATCGTGCTGAGCAGCGCGTCGTAGAGCCCCTGCACGGTATCGCCGCCGCTCGACGGCGCCGCATGGACAGGATAGGAAAGCATGCTGAGGCCGAGCCCAGCGGCAAAAGCCGCAGCTTTCCACAATGGCAACCTTGGTACGCTCGGTTGAAGCGCGGGAAAAGCGGGTATAGACACGTTTTCGCTCCTCTTCACACGGCTGACGCAATCTAGTCTGGGCGGGGTTCGGCTCCGTCGCTGTGAGCAGAATCAAAGCCGCCTGCCAGCATGACCTCGAACACTCCAACTATGCGGTGGGTCCCCAAGAGATCCATTGGAGAACCAACCCTTGACGCGACCGCCGCCGTTCTCGCGTCGGGCGCTGACAGGCACTCCAGGCGACGCTCGAGCGAACTGCAGCAGTGAGCCGGTAGCCGCGGCCGAACTCGGTGCGGACAAAGTCGCGATCTTCACCTAGGGCCTTGCGTAGCGCGAAGATCTGAACCTTCAGGTTCTCCTCCGCGACAACGATACCTGGCCACACCCGGCTCATGAGCTCGTCTTTGGTGACCAGCGCTCCGTCAGCCTCCAGCAAAACCAGGAGGAGATCGAAGGCGCGCGTCCCCAACTCTATCGGCACTCCATCGGCTATCAATTGCCGCTGGCGCAGTAGCACGCGGAAACGGCCGAATTCGAGCATCGCTTCGGCTGCTGCCCGGCTCGACCGATCCCTGGTTATCGACGAATTGTCCCGAGGTATCGCCTTAACCGCTTCCATGGGCCCTCTCCGGCAGAAGGAGTGGAACAGCGGATTGAGGCTAATCGGGCGCTTCAGGCCGTGCTATTGCACCTGCGGATGCATGGATGCCGCCTGAGAATCATCCGTATTAAACTTTAGTCTAGGACAGCGCTAAAAAGACGCGCGGGACAGCGGCTAAGGCATCCAACAGACCGCAGGCCGAACCTATACGCTGGTCTAGCAGCTCTGAGATTTTTCCGCCGCGAAGTCCAGCTTGTCGACCATCCGCGCCAAGTCAGGCAGAGAAGTGGCCTTCATCTTTCGCATGACCTGGCCGCGGTGGACTTTTACAGTGATCTCGCTGATGCCGATGTCGTGGGCGATCTGTTTGTTGAGGCGGCCGGTCACCACCAAGGCCATTACCTCACGCTCGCGGGGGGTGAGGGTCTCGAAGCGCGCCCGCAGCGCGGCGATCGCCGTTTCGTTCTCCAGCCACGCGCGATCTCGCGCGAGGCCCAGCTGGATCGCGTCCAGCAGGTCTTGATCGCGGAACGGCTTGGTCAGGAACTCGATCGCTCCTCCCTTTATCGCCTGAACGGACATCGGGATATCGCCGTATCCGGTGATGAAGATGATCGGAACGTGAATGTTCGCCGCCGAGAGCTCTCGCTGAAAATCGAGACCGCTTCGGCCCGGCAGCCTGACATCGAGCACAAGGCAAGCGGGTCCTTCCGGGCGCCCTTCGTTGACGAATTCGGGCACCGAAGCTAACGCCTTGACTTGCAGCCCCACGGAACGCAGCAAGCCCTCGAGCGACTCACGGATCCCGGGATCGTCATCGACGATAATGATGGTTGGCTGCGCAATCATCGCGCGCGCTCGCTGCAATAGAGGCACCGCAACTCTCAGGGCGGCGGCAAGCCCGCAACCGGAATATCCTAAAATCGTACGCTCAGAGGAGAAAGGATTTTTTCACCTTAGCCACGACTCACAGATGCCCAATCAGATTCGCTCTTGTGACAATTCTGTCTAAACCAAAGTATAATCGTACGTCGCCGGGTTTTGTCTTATACTTCACGAAATGCTGCTGAGTATCCCGTGCCCAATGGCTTGGGTCGCAGCGCGTTCATACTCTCGGAAACCCGGATGTGGAGGTGATGTGCCGAAAACCAAATCCCTGATCTCGGTCGTCGATGATGACGAGTCGATGCGCGAGGCAGTCAGGGTGCTCATGAAGTCGCTGGGATTTACGGCTGAAGCCTTCGCGTCTGCAGAAGAGTTCTTGAACTCCCGCCAACTCCCCCGCACCTGCTGCCTGATCACGGATGTGCAGATGCCCGGGATGACAGGGCTCGAGCTGCATCGCCACTTGGTCGCTTTGGGAAAGACCATACCGACCATTCTGATCACGGCTTACCCTGACGACAGCGTGCGTGAGCGCGCATTGGGGGATGGGGTCGTTTGTTACCTGAGCAAGCCATTTGACGAGAGTGACCTGCTCGCAGGTATCCACGCGGCGCTAAGTACCTGACCGGACAAACCGCC
>DATBYX010000231.1:0-2872 GCA_036513475.1 Xanthobacteraceae bacterium
TGACGCATCCCCGCGATGGATCCGGGGCCGATGGAGCGCGCGTTGTCGAGATAGATCAGCATCGCCGGATGGGATTCGACGGCAAGCAGCATGTCCGCGAAACGGCCGAGAACATGCGGACGAATGGCCTCGCGCTCGTAGGCGCCGCAGATCGGACGCACAATGCCCTTGTCCGCGGAGACGCAGAAATGGTTGGACCAGAACCAGACCAGCCGTTCGACAAAGCCAGGCTTCGCTTCCAGGGCCGCATGGATGCGCGCCTTGGCTTCTTCGAGATAGAGGCGCTGCGGCACGCCCGGTCCGGGAGGCCGTATAGCCGTTGGCGCAGCGGACTGCTCCGGCGGTTTCATCTCGGAGGTTGCGCCTGCAGTATCGCTTTTTGCGGAATTGGCGTCGCGTGCGGCGCGCTCCGCCAATCGAATTGCTCTTTGCTCCTGCCGGAATTTGAATGCAGCGCGCGCGCTTTCGCCGCCGCTCAGCAGCCCCGGATCGTTGATGCGTCCGCCCGGCGGGCTGTCGAGCTCAGAAAGCAGAGCGCCACGTGGGTCGGAAGCGATGGCGGCAATCGATCCGATCCGCGGACCGAGGCCGAAGCGGTGCAAGGCGATTGCGGCTGCGGCTTTCGGGTCAAGTGCCATGCATCATCTAGCTCCTGGTGGCCAACGCACATCCGCTCGAACAGAAGAGCAGCGTTCGGGCGGACATTGACAATAGTGCGGCGCTTTGACTTTCGGGGCCATGACGGCAAAATGAAAAGTTGGAAAGAAAACCGGAACCGACGCAAACTGTATTTTTTTCGTAAACGGAAATCACCCCCCATGATCACGGGGCGGCATTGCCTGCAACATGATGGTATTTCCATCCTATCTTTCGGCTTTTGGTTGCAATCCGCAATTCTGCCGCCGTCGCGTAGCCCGCATGAGCCAGCGGGGTCGCACCGGAGGGCGCGCTCCGATGGAGACATGCGGGTGGCCCCCGGATATCGCGGCGCGCCATGGGCCAAGCCGAGAACCGATCACATCGCCGACGCGCCGCTCATCCGGGCTACAGCCGTCAATGTCGCTGCCGGCACGCTCAATTGGAAAACACTGCTTCTTCCATTCAAGAACAGGGCGCGTGTGCTTGTCGGATCGGCAGCAAGGTATATGTGTCACCCGCAGCGGGTTGAGTGGCTCCGATAGACTTGGCTTCAAATACAGGAGAGAATGCGATGCGGCATTCGCGTGTTTGCTTGAGCTTGATCGCTACACTTACCACGGCAGTCATATTGGGGCAGAATTTTGCCTTCGCTCAGACCGAAGCCCCGTCCCAAACACCTCCTCCGGCAGCGCCAGCTCCATCTTTTCAGCCGACCTCGCCGGCGCTCGGCCCGTACAAGCCTGTTCCGATTACGCTTCCGAAATCCGTAAGCGATCCGAGCTTCGAGGCTTTCCGCAAAGAGCTCGCCGAGATCGCGCAAAAGAGAGACCGTGCCTCGCTCGCCGAGCGGGTCGCAGCGAACTTCTTCTGGATTCCCGAAGCGAGGGACCTTGCGGACAAGCAGCGGCCCGGCATCGATAATCTTGCCAAGGCCCTGGGCCTCGATGCCCCCGATGGGGTGGGATGGGACACGATTGCCGCCTATGCAGGCGAGGCAAGTACCGCGGCCGACTCGCAGCGCAGCGGAGTTATTTGTTCTCCGGCGGAGGCCGGCTTCGAGGATGCAGCTGCAGATGCGCTCGCCAATGCAACCCAGACGGATGCAACCGACTGGGTATTTCCCATCCGCGACGGTGTTGAAGTACGCTCCGGCGCCAGACAGGACGCAGCCGTGATCGAGACACTCGGCCTCTATCTGGTGCGCGTCGTCCCCGACGAGTCGCCAGCGAACGCGGTGCTCTCCGTCATCAAGGTGCTCACACCGAGTGGTAAAGTCGGGTTCGTGCCGCTGGAATCTGTGCTGCCCATTGGCGGTGAGCAGATGTGTTACGTGAAGGAGGCGTCCGGCTGGAAGATTGCCGGTTTTCTTGGCGGCGAAGCGAACCAGTAGGGGCTTCAGAGAGCCGAACAATGATCATAGAGAAGCAGGAAGATGTCACTACGGCGGTCCTGGCCGAGTTGAAGCGCGCGCCGGATGCCCGCTTCCGCGAGATCATGTCCGCCTTCGTTCGCCATATGCATGACTTCCTGCGCGAGGCGAAGCTGACCGAGCAGGAATTCCACACCGCGCTCGGCTATATCGTTGCAATCGGCAAGCACAGCAGCGAATCGCATAACGAGGCCGTGCTGATGGCGGGCTCGCTCGGACTGTCAGCCCTGGTGTGTCTGCTCAATAATACAGACGATGCGCTGGAGACTGATCAGAACATGCTGGGGCCGTTCTGGCGCATGCACTCGCCCATCACTCCGAACGGCGCCTCGATCGTGCGCTCGCCCACGCCCGGACCTGCATTATTTGTTGATGCCTGGTTTCGCGATCGCGGTGGCCGCCCTGTGGTTGGTGCCGAGGTCGATGTCTGGCATTCCTCCCCGGAAGGGTTTTACGAAAACCAGGATCCGGTCCAGGCGGACATGAACCTGCGCGGGAAGTTCTTCACGGACCAGGACGGCCACATCAGCTTTCGCAGCGTGAAGCCCGCGGGCTATCCCATTCCGATCGATGGCCCGACCGGCGAGCTTTTGCGCGCGCAGGGCCGCCACAATATGCGCCCGGCACATCTGCATTTCCTTGCGAGCAAGGACGGCTTCAAGACGTTGATCTCGCAGCTCTACGTTCCTGACGACAGGTTCATCGAAACTGACGCGCAGTTCGGGGTCACGCGCCACCTCATCGGCAACTACGTGCGGCACGATAGCGAAAAAGCCCCGGCGCTCGAGGTCTCAGCGCCTTGGT
>DATBYX010000232.1:0-9512 GCA_036513475.1 Xanthobacteraceae bacterium
CCGGAGGCGCAATTGAGGAGAGCATTGAGCAGCGGCCAATCGGACACTGCATCGGAGCCGTCCTTCATTGCCTCAGTCTCGCGATTGGGGCTTGCGACCGAGCCGGAGTCGAGGTGATCGCGCCCGATCACGATCGGAGCCTTGAGCTGGTGGCGCCCTACCATCTCATTGAATGCGAGTCCGAGACGATGCCGGTCGCCGAGCCCGACCCAGCAGATGCGCGCCGGCAAGCCTTGGAATCGAATGCGCGATTTTGCCATGTCGAGCCAGCTGTGCAGGTGTCGATCATGCGGCATCAGTTCCTTCACCTTGGCATCTGTGCGGAAGATATCCTCGGGATCGCCGGAGAGAGCGGCCCAGCGGAAAGGGCCAACTCCGCGGCAGAACAGCGGACGAATATAGGCGGGCACGAAGCCGGGAAAGTCGAACGCGTCGTTGACGCCAAGCTCCTTCGCCATCTGGCGGATGTTGTTGCCGTAATCGAGCGTCGGCACGCCGCGGCGCCAGAACTCGAGCATGGCGCGCACGTGAATGGCCATCGACTGCTTCGCCGCGAGTGCAACGCCGTTGGGGTCGGTTTGGCGCCGCGCCTGCCAGTCTGCCAACGTCCAACCCGCGGGCAGATAGCCGTTGACAGGATCATGCGCGGAAGTCTGATCGGTCACGGCGTCGGGCCGCACCCCCCGTCGTACCAGCTCGGGCAGGATCTCGGCAGCATTGCCGACCACGCCGACGGAGATCGGCTTGCGCGCGCGACACGCGCGCTCGATGATCGCGAGCCCTTCGTCGAGGTCCTTAGCCTGTACATCGAGATAGCCCGTCTTGAGCCGCATCTCGATGCGAGATGGCTGGCATTCAATCGCAAGCAGCGAGGCCCCGGCCATGGTCGCGGCCAGCGGCTGTGCGCCTCCCATGCCGCCGAGCCCCGCGGTGAGGATCCATTTGCCGGAAAGATCGCCGCCATAATGGCGCCGGCCGATCTCGGCGAAGGTCTCGTACGTGCCTTGCACGATGCCTTGCGACCCGATATAGATCCACGAGCCTGCGGTCATTTGCCCGTACATCATCAGGCCCTTGCGATCGAGCTCGGTGAAATGCTCGAGCGTCGCCCAATGCGGCACGAGGTTCGAGTTGGCGATCAGCACGCGCGGCGCGTCCGCATGGGTGCGAAACACGCCGACCGGCTTACCGGATTGGACGCACAGCGTCTCGTCCGTTTCGAGCGCCTTGAGCGCGCCGACGATGCGATCGAAGCTGCCCCAGTCGCGCGCCGCGCGGCCCATGCCGCCATAGACCACGAGCTCCTGCGGCCGCTCTGCCACCTCGGGGTCGAGATTGTTCATGAGCATCCGCAACGGCGCCTCGGTCAGCCAGCTCTTGGCGGATAGTTGCGAGCCGCGCGGCGCGCGGATGATGCGGGCATTGGCGAGACGCGTGTATATCGTGTTCACACCGAGTCATTTCCCTCGACGGCGATGATGACATCCCTCGCGGCGCTTCGGCGTAGTGCAATGAGCGGCTGGTATTCCGGCGAATCATAGAACGCCTTGATGGTTGCCATGTCGGGAAACTCGATCACGACAACCCGATTTGGCTGCCAATATCCTTCCAGGACCTCATGAGTGCCTACGCGGGTGAGATAACGGCCGCCCATGCGCTCAATCATAGGAACCACCTTGCACAAATACTCCTCGAATTTTGCAGGGTCCAGGATGGCGTGCTCCCCGATCCAGTAGGCTGCCATTTTCGATCTCGGAGCCTCCTTCAACGCCTTTTCTCGGGAACGAGCATCAGCGCAAGGCTGGAGCGAAGATGCGACCGATCAACATAGTTGTCTCCGTTGACGCGGCAACTTGCTGCCTGCGCCGAGGGCTCGCACAACCCGGCCCGTCCTGGCAGTGCTTCCCATCACATTTTGTCGCTTTCCTCTGATGCGCGAAGTCGGCCGTTCACATAGTCGCCTGCAGGCCGTCGTTGTCTTGCTGCCACGCGCCGGTCGCGAGCTGCTCGAGGAGCACGACGGCGAGGAACATCAGGATGCCGAGCAGGCTGAGAACGAGAATACCTGCAAACATCAGCTCGGTGTCGAGCGCGATATTGGCGGAATTGATCACGTAGCCGAGCCCCTCGCCCGCGGCGACGAACTCGCCCACGACGGCGCCCACGATCGCAAGCGTAATCGAGATCTTGAAGGCGGCAAAAATATAAGGAAGCGCCCAGGGCAGGCTGATCTTGAGGAACTTCTCGCGACCGGTGGCCCCGAGCGAGTCCATGTACTGCAGCAGCTCGGCCTCGACCGAGCTCAGCCCCTTGGCGGTATTGATGACGATCGGGAAGAACGCGATCAAGGCGGCGATCACGACCTTGGGCGTGAGCCCGAACCCGAACCAGATGAGAAAGAGCGGCGCGAACGCCACTTTGGGCAGCACCTGTGCGGTCACAAGAAAGGGGTAGGTCAGCTCGCGCACGGCGCGCGAGTAGGAGATGCCGACCGCGAGGACAAATCCCGAGAGCACCGCAGCAGCGAAGCCGAGCGTGATCGCGACGCAGGTCGGCCAGGTGTTGACCAGGAGGAGCTCGCGTTGTTCCCAGATCTTGGCGAATATCACCGACGGCGCGGGCAAGATCACCGGCCGCGTATGCAGGAGCCGCACGGCCAGCTCCCATAGACCGAAAAACGCGGCGAAGACCAACGCCTGACCTGCCAGCAAAGACGCGCGGCGCTTCAACATCGCTCAGGGCTTTCGATGTCCGCGCGACCTGCGCGCAAGTGGCCGCGAATGTGCTCGGTGATCTCGGCAAAGCGCGGCAGTCCGCGGATGGCCTCGGTGCGCGGGCGGGGAAACGGCACATCGATCGTCTCTATGATGCGGCCGGGCCGCGCCGAGAGCACCAGGATTCGCTCCGAGAGGAGCACCGCTTCAGGAATGCTGTGAGTGATGAAAACCACGGTCGTGTCGATGCGCGACCACAGTCGCAGCAGCTCGTCCTGCATGGCCTCACGGGTGATTTCGTCGAGCGCCGCGAACGGCTCATCCATCAGCAGGATGCGGGGCTGGAATACAAGCGCGCGGGCAAGCGATACGCGCTGTTGCATGCCGCCGGAAAGCTCGTGCGGACGGCGTTCCTCAAACCCGCGCAGGCCGACGATATCGAGCCATCGCCGCGCCTCCCCTTCCCGCTCCTGCTGGCTCATCTCCTTTCGCGTGACTTCCATGGTGAGCATGACGTTGCCGAGCGCGGTGCGCCAGGGGAGCAGCATCGGCCGCTGGAACACGTAGCCGATATGCCCCGTCATCGCCGCCTCTTTCAGCGGGCGGCCATCGAAGCACACTTCGCCCGCGCTCGGCGGCAAAACGCCGGAAAGCACTTTGAGAAGCGTCGTCTTGCCGCAACCGGACGGCCCCACCACGGTCAGGAATGAGCGCGGCTCTATGTGGGCGCTGATGTGCTCCAACGCGAGCAAGGGCCCGTCGGGGGTACGGAACCGCACTGAGATCTCTTGAATGTCGATCGCGGGGAGCTTGTTCACCGGATGGCTCGCCGTTGATCGCCCGCATTAGTCCACCATCGCCGCAAGCACAAAGGGGCGTAGGAGCGGGTTTCAAACCCGCCCCTACATTGCGCGGCCATGAAATGACATCGTGCGATGGCGCGACACGAAAATGCGTTTGCTTGTCACACCCTGGATTTTCCAGCACAATAGGAGAAGAAAGAAATCCCGGCAACATGGCGCGTTCGCGCGATTTGCGCCGACGCGCAGAGTGAAGAGGTCACCATGTCGAGCGATGAATTCGTACCCGACCGGGAGCGCGCAGCAGCGAGCGATGCCAATGTGCCGGTGATCGACATCGCCCCATTCTCCGCCGGAGGGAGCGGCAAGCACCGCGTCGTCGAAGCGATCGCGCGGGCGTGTGAGGACGTCGGGTTCTTCGGCATTGTGGGCCACGGCGTGGATGATGCGCTGATTGGGGGAATTTATCGCGAAGGTCGCGCCTTCTTCGCGCTGCCGCGCGAAGAGAAGATGGAGGTCGGCCGTCCTGCCCCCGGAGTGAGCCGCGGCTACAACAGCCTTTCCGATCAGAGCCTGGGCAATACGCTTGCGAGCGGCGTGCCGCCGGACCTGCAGGAAAGCTTTGCGATCGGTCCGCTCGATCCGGGCAATGGCCCCCACTGGACCGCCGGCTACGGGCCGATCCACTTTCATCCCAATCTGTGGCCGCGGCGTCCTGTCGCCTTTCGCGCGGCGGTCACCGCCTACTGGCAGACAATGGAGGCGCTGGCTGGACGGCTCGCACGCATATTTGCGCTGGCGCTTGAGCTTCCCGAGGACTTCTTCGCCGACAAGATCGACCGTCACGTCAGCACCATGCGGCTCAATTTCTATCCGGCACAGCCAGTGGCGCCCCTGCCCGGACAAATCCGGGCGGGCGCACATTCCGATTATGGCGGGTTCACCATTCTGCGCACCGAGGACGCGCCCGGCGGACTCCAGGTCGTTCGCCGCGGCGGCAGCTGGGTAGACGTGCCGAACATCCCGAACGGCTTCGTCGTCAACATCGGCGACATGCTGATGCGTTGGACCAATGACCGCTGGGTCTCTACCGTCCACCGCGTGGTCAACCCGCCGGAATCCGTGCGAGCGGACACGACCCGCATGTCGGTGGCGTTTTTCCAGGTGCCGAACTACGACGTCGAGGTGCGATGCCTCGAGAGCTGCACCGGTCCGGGCAACCCGCCGCGCTACGCGCCCACGACCGCAGGCGCCCATTGGCGCGCCAAGATCCTGGCTGCGCGCGGGCAGCGCCCGGCGCCTGCGACGGAGCCGCAGGCGGCCGCCGTTGCTTGAGCAAACCAGAACCAAAAAGTGTAGCCCGGATGAGCGAAGCGACATCCGGATACGGGCGGCGATGCGCGACCGGCATATCGCTGCCCTCATGCGGGCTACGGTCACAGGCGAGGTGTGAGATGAAGAGAGCACGACTTTTTGCCATTGCAGCAGCTGTGGCCATCGGGATCGCGGGGCTCGCACAGCCGGCGAAAGCCCAGGACAAGGTGGGGCTGCGGCTTGATTGGGTATTCGGCACCGAGCATTCCGGCATCTGGGTCGCCCAGGAGAAGGGATTTTTCAAAGACGAAAACCTGGACGTCCGCATTCTCCCCGGCGAGGGATCGAGCGTAACGGTCAAGCTCGTCGGCACCGGCGACGTCGATTTCGGCTATGCCACCGCCGATCAGGCCATGCTCGCCTATTCGCGCGCGCTGCCGGTGGTCACAACATCAGTCATCCTGCAAAGCAGCCCGACGGCGATCGTCTTCCCCAAGAGCACGGGGATCAAGAAGCTCACCGACCTCTATGGCAAGCGGCTCGGGCTTCAGCTCAAGAGTGCGGTCGAGCGACAATGGCGGGTCGTGGCGAAGATAAACCACATCGACACCAGCAAGATCACCGAAGTCCCTGCCGATCTCGCAGTGGCGCAGCTGATCATTGCAGGACGCATCGATGCGGGCGTTGCGTTCTTCTTCAACGACGGGATTCGACCCATCGCCGAAGGAATCGACATGGACTGGATCCTGTTCCGCGACGTGGGGCTCCCCATGTACAGCTCGAGCCTGATCGTCAATGCCGCCACCATCGAAAAGAAGCCGGACCTGGTCGCGCGCTTCACCCGTGCGTTCGTGCGCGGCTGGGAGTACGCCAAGGCGCACCCGGACGAGGCATTTGCGCTCACGATCAAGGCGCAGCCCACGCTCGACAACAAATACAACAAGCTCAAGCTGCCCGCGGTGCTGGGCCTGCTCGACAGCGCAGATGCGCAGAAGAACGGCATCGGCCATTCCGATCGCGTAGGCTGGGAGTCGCTGCAGAAGGCGCTGATCGAGGTCGACCTGCTCAAGGAACCGGCGGACCTCGACAAGGTGTACACCAACAAATTCCTGCCGCAGCCGAAGTCGTAAGCGGAGCACAGGACTGCGCAGGGCGGATCAGCTTGGCGAGAGTAATCTGAAGAGCATGGCCGATCCCGTTTCCAGCTTCGCCACTCGCCTGGCGTACGGCGCTAGACAGCTGCCGCGCGTTGCCTGGTACCTCGGGCATGGCGCGGTCATGCGCGGGCTGTCGGATGCTCAACGGCCCAGCAGCGAGACGCAGCCGCCAGCGCAGCCGGCCCCCTCACGCACCGGGATGCGGCTTTATGCAGAGATGGCGAAACTGTTTCGCCAGGACCTCGCCAATGTGGAAGCTGGCCTCTATCCGCTGCCGGCGGATCACGACGGCTCGTGGCCCATCCTGCTCAACCATTCGCGATTGTTTTTTTCCGACCTGCCTGCCGTCCAGCGCCGGCGCGAGAAGCGCGGGTATCGCGAGGTGCGCAGCGCGGACCTGCGCGGCAGGCGGCCGGACTACTATCTGCAGAATTTTCATTTCCAGACCGGCGGCTGGATGACGAGGGACTCCGCCCAGCGATACGACACCCAGGTCGAGGTGCTGTTCAAAGGCACCGCCAACGCGATCCGGCGCCAGGCACTGCCGCCTCTGCATGAGATCTTCGCCGGTCGCGACCAGCGCCGCCTCCGGTTTCTCGATGTTGGCTGCGGCACTGGACGCTTCCTCGATTTCGTCAAGCAGGCGTGGCCGCGCCTTGCGGCTCTCGGGCTCGACATGTCCGAAGCCTACATCGCCGAGGCGAAACAGCATCTGCGGCGTTGGGGCTGGATCCATTTCCTGGTTGCGAATGGAGAATCAATCCCCCTCGCCACCGCGAGTCAGGACGCGGTTGCCAGCATTTTCATGTTTCATGAGCTGCCACCCAAGGTGCGTCGGATGATCTTTGGCGAGCTCGCGCGCGTGCTCAAGCGCGGCGGCCGCCTGCTCATCGTGGACTCGCTGCAGACTGGGGATCAACCCGAGTACGACGGTATGCTCGAACGCTTCCCGCGTAATTTCCATGAGCCTTATTACACAAGCTACCTGCGAGAGGACTTCGACGCGCTTGCAAGGACGTGCGGTCTCGTGCGCCGGCGCGATATCAATGCGTTCATCTCCAAGGTGATGGTCTTCGACAAGCCGTAAAGCTTGCCTGTTGTCCAACACTGGCTCACGTTCATCGTGCATGATTCGAATCGACGATAGGATCAGCATCGACGAGCGGAAGCTGGAAGAACGATTCATCCGCGCCTCGGGCCCGGGTGGGCAGAATGTCAACAAGCTCGCAACGGCGGTGCAGCTGCGCTTCGACGTGCGTCACTCACCGAGCCTGCCCGCGCAGGTGCGCACGCGGCTTGAGCGGCTGGCCGGCCGCCGATTGACGCGCGATGGCGTGCTTGTGATCAACGCACAGCGTCACCGCACGCAGGAACGCAACCGCCAGGATGCGCTCGACCGCCTGATCGCGCTGATCCAACGGGCTGCGGTCGCGCCCGTGCCTCGCCGGCCGACCAAGCCTACAGCCGGGGCGCGCGAGCGGAGACTGCAATCCAAGAAGCACCGTGGCTCCATCAAGGATCTGCGTCAGGTGAAGCCCGACATGGACTGAAGCGAATCGCGGAGTTGCGGTATAAAGACCAGTCGGAATTTCGGCGCCCCGCTCATGCCCGTTCGCCAGCTCTCGGAAACAATCGTCAACCGCATCGCTGCCGGCGAGGTGGTGGAGCGGCCTGCCAGCGTGATCAAGGAGCTTATCGAGAACGCGCTGGATGCAGGGGCGGTGCGCATCGACGTTCTCACTGACGGCGGAGGGCGCCGACTGATCCAGGTTACCGACGACGGCACCGGGATGACCGCTGCCGACCTTGCGCTCGCGGTCGAGCGCCACGCCACATCCAAGCTTCCCGATGACGATCTCCTCCACATTCGTACGTTGGGCTTTCGCGGTGAGGCCTTGCCCTCGATCGGAGCGGTGGCACGGCTCGCCATCACAAGCCGCCATGCGGGCGAGCCGCATGCCTGGGCAATCAGCGTGGACGGCGGAAGAAAATCGGACCTTAAGCCCGCGGCCCTTGGGCAAGGCACTAGCGTCGAGGTGCGCGATCTCTTCTTTGCCACCCCGGCCCGCCTCAAGTTCCTCCGTAGCGACCGCAGCGAGGGGGAGGCCATTCGCGATGTGGTCCGCCGCCTCGCCATGAGCCGGCCGGATGTTTCCTTCGCCCTGGCGGGGGAAGAACGCGCGCCGGCGACTTGGTCTGCTCGTCTGCCCGGTGCGGCCGGGCGGCTGGCGCGCCTCGCCGACGTTCTGGGACCTGAGTTCCACGCCAATGCGGTCGAGGTCGGCGGCGCCAGCGAGAAGCTTACCATCGAGGGGTTTGCTGCGCTGCCGACGCACAGTCGTGCCAATTCGCTTGGACAATACCTCTTCGTGAACGGCCGTCCCGTGCGCGACAAACTCCTGATCGGCGTGGTGCGCGCCGCCTACGCCGATTATCTGCCGCGCGACCGGCACCCCGTCGTCGCCCTCTTCGTCACCGTGGACCCGCGCGAGGTCGACGTGAACGTGCACCCCGCCAAGGCCGAGGTGCGCTTTCGCGACGCGGGGCTGGTGCGCAGTTTCCTGTTTCGCGCGCTGCAGGAGGCGCTGCAGCGGGAAGGCAGGCGCGCGGCCACAACTGGAGGTGCCGCCACTGTGGCGGCATTTCGCACAGGCGGCATGACGCCGCGCAGCGGCTGGGACTGGCGGCGCTCGCCCGCGCGGCCCATCGCGACGGAGACTTTCACAACCTCGCCGCACGGCAATGCGGCGCTCGGGCTGGCGGAGCCCGCACAAGCGGTATTCGACGCGGGCGCTCCGTCCGCCGATGTGCGCGCCGATGCGCTCGCAACCGTCCCCGATCTGATGGAGCGGCCCCTCGGTGCTGCGCGGGCGCAGGTGCATGAAACGTATATCGTTACCCAGACCCGCGACGGGCTCGTCATCGTCGACCAGCACGCGGCGCACGAGCGGATCGTCTACGAGCGGCTCAAGGCGGCCCTCGCGCAAACCGGAGTGGCGCGGCAGATCCTGCTCATTCCGGAAATCGTGGAGCTCGACGAGGCTTCCGTCGAACGGCTGCTCGCCCGCGCGTCAGAGCTGCTGCGCTACGGACTAGCCATCGAGTCTTTCGGGCCGGGGGCGGTTGCGGTGCGCGAGACACCATCGCTTCTGGGTGCGATCGATGCACGCGCGCTCCTGCACGACCTTGCCGAGCACATGGAGGAATGGGATGAGGCGCTGCCGCTCGAGCGCCGCCTCATGCATGTGGCCGCGACCATGGCCTGCCATGGCTCCGTGCGCGCCGGACGCCGGCTCAAGCCCGAGGAGATGAATGCGCTGTTGCGCGAGATGGAAGCGACGGTCAATTCCGGCCAATGCAATCACGGCCGGCCCACCTACGTGGAGCTCAAGCTGGGAGACATCGAGCGGCTGTTCGGGCGCCGGTGAAACTGCGGAGCATTCATCAAATCCGCGACTTGGCGGAGTTCGGAGGCGTACTCTTGCAGGTCGTGCCAACGCGGGCGCGAGACGCTTGCAGACCTCCGG
>DATBYX010000233.1:0-2109 GCA_036513475.1 Xanthobacteraceae bacterium
GAGGCCCCGACGAAGCGCGGGCGAGAAGGTGTTCGAAGTGCCAAAGCCCAGAAAGCCAATGACCGGAACCCTCGACTGCTGCGCCTGCGCCGCAATCGGCCACGCTACCGCGCTGCCAAGGGTGACAATGAATTCTCGCCGCCGGATGTGGATGGCCATGTGACCCTCCAGGGGGTCGGCCCATTCAATGGGAGGCACGATATCACGCTTTAGCCGCGCGGTCTGCGGCAACTTCAAGGGAGCAGTCCGAGATTCTAAAGTCCGCTGCTCATTCGATAGCCGTCATAAGTGCGGCGAGGCGCTACCGACACTTCGTGCCACAAACGGACTCATGCGTTGCAGCAAAGAACGTCCCTACTCGATCACTTGGTTGGCGCGGCCGAGCAGCGCGATTGGGAAGGTGAGGCCAAGCGCCTTAGCCATATTGAGATTGAGGACCAGCTCGACTTTCGTAGACTGCTGGACCGGCAGTTCGGCCGGCTTGGCACCCTTGAGGATCTTCTAACAGCGGCCTTTCGTCCGCCGTCGAGGAAGGACGCATAAGTGCCACTTCCGGACGCGCCGGCATCGCTTGACACTCGGCGCGCGCTCGTCCTGTGGACAGGGGGCGGAGCACCCGACCCCGTCCTGGGTTCCCATAATCCCTGCTTATCGAAAGTCAGAAACGACCTCAGCGAGCCAATCAGAGTTTTAGCTTGCGTTGGCGGCTGGCGCGGTCCCGATCGATTGCCTCCCGAATAAATCTGGCGCTCGTTCGGGTCGAACCCGCCGCGCACCGCGGGAAGGGCCTTCACTCCGCCGGCGTCGCCGCCGCCTGCTGGCGCCGGCTGTGTCGGTGGCTGTAGCCGAAATAGATGGCGAGACCGATGGCCAGCCAAACCACGAGGCGCCACCAGTTCTCCGGGCCGAGCGAATACATCATGGTCGCGCAGACGACAATGCCGAGCAACGGTACCAGCGGTACCAAGGGCGTTCGGTAGGGCCGCGGCAGGTCGGGCCGCGTGCGCCGGAGCACGATCACGCCGGCGCAGACGATGACGAAAGCCAAGAGCGTGCCGATGCTGGTCATATGCGCTAGCCGCGACATCGGCACGAAGCCCGCCAACACGCTCCCGAACAACATGAACAGCAGGTTCGAGCGCCACGGCGTCTGCCAGGTAGGATGGACCGCGGCAAAGCCGCGCGGCAGCAACCCGTCTTGCGCCATCGAGAAGAAGACGCGCGACTGCCCGAGAAGCGCCACCAGGATCACCGAGGTGAAGCCGCAGATGATGCCGATCTTGATCACGACCTGCAGCCACGTATAGGGCGTCAGCGCGATCGCGGTCGCCACTGGCGCCGCATCCCCCTTCATGGCCGTGTATTTCACCATACCCGTGAGCACCAAGGCGAAGGCTACGTAGAGTACGGTGCAGATGACGAGTGAGCCCAAGATGCCGATGGGCATGGTGCGCTGCGGGTTCTTCGTCTCCTGCGCCGCGGTGGAGACCGCGTCGAAGCCGATATAAGCGAAGAAGATCACGCCCGCGCCGCGCAGCACGCCGCTCCAGCCGTACTCGCCAAAGCTGCCGGTGTTGGCGGGGATAAAGGGCGTGAAGTTGGCCCATTTGACGTAGAAGACGCCGATCGCGATGAAAATCAGGACGATCGCCACCTTGATCACGACGATGACCGCGTTCACCGTGGCCGATTCGCGGATGCCGCGCATCAACAGCAGCGAGACGGCGACGACTATGAAAATCGCCGGCAGATTGACCAGCCCTGCGATCTCGCTGTCGTTGGCGAGCTTCATGGTGTCGAATGGGCCGAGCGCAAGGCGCGCGGGAAAATCGATGCCGAAATCATGCAGCAGCGAGAGCACATATTTCGACCAGCTCACGGACACCGCGGAGGCGCCGACGGCGTATTCGAGCGTGAGATCCCAGCCGATGATCCAGGCCACGAACTCGCCCAGAGTGGCGTAGGCGTAGGTATAGGCGCTGCCGGCGACGGGGATCATGGTCGCCAACTCGCTGTAGCACATGCCGGCGAAGGTACAGCCGAGCGCGGCAACGAGGAAGGAGAGCGTCACCGCCGGTCCGGCGTTCTCGCCGGCGGCGATGCCGGTCA
>DATBYX010000234.1:0-2017 GCA_036513475.1 Xanthobacteraceae bacterium
GAACGCGACCGTACCCCCCATGCCACCCGGGAAAACTGATCCGAATGCAGCGTCGGTCTCTATGCCCTTGATACAGTAATTATACGAGAACGATAAATACCATGGAGTGTCGATCGCAACATTAATGCGGTAATTTCCAAACATAATTGCATACACCGCCACGACCAGAGCGGCGATGAGAAACCCCGCGGGCCGCGCACGAGGTGCGCCTACCCGCTGCCACCTCGTCCTTGCGATAGTCAACAACCGCGCCTCCCGAGCATTCTAAGGAGCCACCCCGAAGGGCTGCGGACTGGGCTCGCCCAAGCACCTCGCACTGAATAGTGAACCGAGGTCACAAAGCAACGATATCAAACCATGGTGCGCAGGGGCAAGTTGTGTCCCTTGGAGTGGTGTAGGAGCTGTGGGTAAGTAGCCCGCCGTAGCGACCGTCACGAGTCTGGCGGCGGTGGGCTACTTATCCACAGCGGTGGTCATCACAGGTCTCCAGTAGGGTTTGGGTTGGACCCCTTCCACCGAACCGAGGACCCGACGATGACCGAGGAAATGATGAGCCTTCAGGCGCTTTTGGAGAAGAGTGCGGACACCGATCTGCTGCGCGAGATGATCGGGTTCGCCGCGCATCGCCTGATGGAGCTGGAAGTCGAGAACCTGACCGGCGCGGCGCACGGCGCACGCAGCGCCGATCGGATGACCTGGCGCAACGGGTATCGCGACCGCGACTGGGAGACCCGCGCGGGGAGGGTGGAACTGCGCATCCCCAAACTGCGGAAAGGAAGCTACTTTCCGGGCTTCCTGGAGCCGCGCCGGATGGCGGAGAAGGCGCTGACAGCGGTGATCCAGGAAGCCTACGTCCAGGGCGTCTCGACACGCTCGGTCGACGAGCTGGTCAAGGCAATGGGAATGACCGGCATCTCCAAGAGCCAGGTCAGCCGGTTGTGCGGCGAGATCGATGGCAAGATCGCGGCCTTCCTCGATCGGCCTCTCGAGGGCGAGTGGCCGTATATCTGGCTGGACGCGACCTATGTGAAGGCGCGCCGCGACGGTCGCATCGTCTCGGTCGCGGTGATCATCGCGGTCGGGGTCAATGACGATGGCAGGCGCGAGGTGCTGGGCTTGGCGATCGGCGCGTCGGAGGCCGAGACCTTCTGGACTGACTTCCTGCGCAAGCTCGCGCGGCGCGGTCTGCGCGGTGTCAAGCTCGTCGTCTCGGATGCCCATGAGGGGCTGAAGGCTGCCATCGCGAAGGTCTTGAACGCGACCTGGCAGCGCTGCCGCGTCCACTTCATGCGCAACGTGCTGGCTCACGCCGGCAAGCAGGGCCGCCGCGTCGTCGCGGCCTTCATCGGCACTGCCTTCGCTCAGGACGATGCCGAGGCCGCCAGGGCTCAGTGGCGACAGGTCGCCGACCAGCTGCGCCCGAGGGTCAAGAAGCTCGCCGAGTTGATGGATGAGGCCGAAAGCGACGTCCTCGCATACATGAGCTTCCCGGCAGCGCACCGTCCAAAGCTGCACTCAACGAACCCGATCGAGCGTGTGAACGGCGAGATCAAGCGCCGTACCGAGGTCGTCGGCATCTTCCCCAATGATGAGGCCATCATCCGGCTCGTCGGTGCCATCCTCCTCGAGCAGAACGACGAATGGGCCGTCCAACGCGCCCGCTACATGACGCTGGAAACCATGGCTCCGTTGAGCGACGATCCTTTCGTCAAGCTGCCCGCCGTGGCCGCCTGACATAACCGGCCAGACCCGCCGGAGACCTGGGGCGACCCCGCGCTCCTACACCACGCTGAGGGGCACGATCGTTATGCACTGGAATCTGTTGGATTCTATGGATCGTTTTCGATGCGGAAACTTGACCTCGCGAGTCGAATTTTTGACGTTTCGATGACGCGATTCGCGAATCGCTCAAGATGGCTGCGCCGGCGCTGCGCACCGCGCTCGCAAAAGGGAACCCGGCTGGGGGATGGCTTAAAACCGCGCCGCCTCTTCGCGGCGCGGGTTTGCCGCTTCTCGC
>DATBYX010000235.1:0-3606 GCA_036513475.1 Xanthobacteraceae bacterium
CGTGCGCCTTAACCAATGCTCACGTGGTGCTTGAAGATCAGACGCGCCGTTTATCGACGTGTGGCATCGTCCTAACTGCGAGGCCGCTCCTAGCGACCGACATTTTGCATGGCTTCCCAATTCTTGAATGCGGTCTCCACCGCCAAAAAATATGCATGTTCGCTATATCCAGGGTGCTTCTTGACGGCAGCGCGTGCCCTCGCAAGCCGGCCGCGGCGTGCCAGACCAACAGCGTTTTCCGCAAGGACCTCTGTCAAAGCGTCCGTGAACTCACGATAAAGTGCCGATATGTCCGTCTCGGTACTCATAATCTACCTCCGACTTGGAACACGTCCGCCTACCTATTCACGACCGGCCACGGCCGCGTGCGAGATGGAAAAGTAGCACGGTTGCGGCATGCGAGCGTGCGCAGGCTTGGCAGGGCCAGGGCTACGAGCGCGCGGATCACGCGCAACGGGCTCACCATAAGGTTCCCCTTACTGGCCAATCCAGCCGCGAATCTGCCCGAGGTAACGGCCGCTACTGGCTGTGCTTCATCAGCTTGATGCGTGTGTCAAGGTGCGCTGATGTGATGACCTGGGCGAAATCGACCGTAAGGCGAATATCGCCTGCGGGGCCAGATCGCGTGATCACACCGTGGTCCCGGCGGGCGAATTTCCAAAGGGCGAAAACCAGGCTGTCGATGGCCCGGCGATCGAAGGCAAAGGCCTGCAAGCTAACAGCCGACTCGTCCTCCTTGATCATATGGTCAATTACAGCGTCGATGTCACCGCGATGAATGGCGACCTGTCCAATGGGCCTGAAGCCGGCCTCGAGCAGAGCATGAATTGGACCACCGTTGCCATCGACGACATGCGCGAGATACTCCTCCCCCGGCGAATCGCGACCGCTTTCCTTGACCGCATGGACCATCATAACCTTGACGAGGAGCGACGCGATGCCAAACCCACGCGCACCCGGGTGGAACATCAGGCCGCCGATCTCGGCTTGCTTGCGCCGCTTGCTGTCGCCAAATGCAAGCTGAATAACGCCCGTGCCAATAAGATTGTCAGTCGTCTTATTCAGGACATCAAACAAGCGGCGCTCACGTGCCGCTTCGCGGAAAACATGCGCTGGGCGATCGAACAGTGTTCCCTCGTTCAGGGCCTCGATGAAGGTGAACGGTATTCGGTACTCGGACTCCGGAGTCAGTCGGATCTCGATGATGTCCTGATCTCTCACGACCGGCGGTCTATGAATCATGTCGCCGGTCCTAAGTTCATCGGATAATCTTCGCGTCGTTAGTGGGCCTGGGTCAAGTAGCCTTGATGTCTTTAGTGTAAGCGTCTCGTCGATGAAAGCGCTTCTCTGGTCGGCGACTTTTGCAACCAAATCGGCATCAATCCGAAGGGAACCGGTATGCGCCGCCGGGGTCGGGTGATTGGAATAAAGCAGACCTGATGCGAGCGCACTGATGACCGTCGGATTTTGACCCCAGAGCGATCAGTCGATCACGTCGCCGTCGCGGGCGAGCAGTTGCGCTGGCACGTGGATATCCAGCGCGTGCAATCCATTATTTTCACGTCTCACGCCGCAAACCGAAAGAGCCGAAAGGAGTCTGTCGAAACGACGAAGACCTGCCGTGCCTCATCGAAGCTGGGCCAGGCAATCACTTTCGACCAGCTTGCGATAAGTGGCCCACTGCTCCTGGAATTGAGCCAGGGCCGCTGCGTCCACCACTGCACTCGCCCGGTCGGAATTGATGGATATGAACGTTTACCAACTTCGCCGCCCCCTTCTGCAACACTGACCCATACTCAACCAGCTTACGTGGGGCGGGCGCAGCCTGCATTTCCAAGGCTCTGAGACTATTTGCAATCGGGGAGGTTTTCTACCGCGGTTCCGATTTGGACTATACGAGGCCTGTCGATGCCAGCGACACCCACGTATTTGAACACGCGGTCATCAATTTCGCGCCTGCGCGCGCTCTGAATGACGACTTCTTTGCTACCGGCGATCAAAGGCCAAAATGCGGACGCCTGAGGCTGTTTTGCCGGATCCGGGCTAAAGGTGAAGTCCACCCCGGTGTTGGTCAAGTAAGCGTGCCCAGAGGAATCCGTGATCCAGAATTCCTGGATGCCAGTCTTCTCGGCAATGTTTTTCAAGATCGCATTAATTTCGGCCGGCTTCATCCCCATCTTCTCAGCCACCGCGACGAAGTGAGCTGTAAGCAGCGCTTCGCCAACCATTTGCCTTCCAATCACGTCATCGCAATCGGCGGCACGTGTAATCGAAGAGCCGGCCCAGATGACGATGAGCAACACAAGTATCGCAGCTAGCTTTCGAGCTACCAACATAATGACCCGCCCATCTTCATTCCTTTTACGGGAGTGATGCGTACTATCTCGAGGCTGATGGGTCGATCAATAAGACAGCGCGACTTCGTGTTAGCCCGGCGTCGCGCGCCATCGTCGATCTCCATTGCCTATCTCGATATTATCCTGAGCAGCGGCTTGGATGCCAAGTCCCCTGATCGGAGTCCCCTGATCGGAGTTCTGCACAGTGATCGGGGGCCCCCTCGAGGGATGGGACGCCCGGCGGCAGGGCGCTGCGAGCGGGCTTGTGCGAGTTCGGGTATGTTGAGGGCAAGAACACTTTCGATCTCCCCATCCAGCAACTGACCAAGTTCGAGCTGGTCATGGATCTCAAAGCCGCGAAGGCGCTCGGAGTAACCGTCGCGCGCTTCAATTTGGATGCTGGAGAGCGACTGCGTGGCTGGGCTGAGAGGACTCGAACCTGCAGATGTCATTTCCACGATGTTTATTGCGCGCCCCTCCAAACATTCCGGGGTTGCAACATCTCGCGCGCCGTACCCACGCGTTGTCGGCGACACATTCGAGATCGTTGAGCTTGCGTGCGTCTCGACTGCGTGGCTGGGCCCAGCGCCATGTTAGCATCCGCAGGAACCACCTGCCGGGCTTGGGGCGAGAGGAACGAGTTCAGCCCCGATCGCTCGATTACTGGTTCCTTCGTGTCCGTGCCGGGTACGCTGTTCACGGTTGACGGCGCGCGCGCCTGGAGCAACGCTTTGAAGGTCTATGCCGGCTCATGCTTGGCGACGCCCCGGTTGGGCTTCTGGCTCAGGCAGCTATGCCGGAAATAGCGAACGAGAAGCGGGCGTGGCTTTGTGCAACTGCTTTGCCAGAGGCCATGCGTTTAATGCGTAGCTCCGAGCAGCTGCGCAAATCCGAAGTTATAGCGTTTGAGCTGCGGATTTCTCACCTTGCTGTAACGGCTGAAGTCAACGCCGTCAAAGCCGCCGCTGAATCGCTCGATGTAACGGTCCGCGAGCTGCGGAGTGAACTCTGCGAACATAGAGCGCTGCAGCTCGAGCCCTTCGTCCGCGAAGTCGCGGCCGTGATGATAGTCGTAAATCATTTTCCGGGCGTGCCGCCGCGCTTTTCCCAGGCTGTCATGGAGCCGAACGCCATCAGATCGTTGCCCGCCCACACTAGCTTGGCATCCGGATAGCGCCGGTAGAGCCATTCGGCTTGCTGGGCGGCTATTTCTCGCGCCCACAACCCATAAACCTCCTGATCGAGAACGACCATCCGATCTTCGGCGACC
>DATBYX010000236.1:0-2785 GCA_036513475.1 Xanthobacteraceae bacterium
TCATCTTCGCGAACTCTCCGATGGCTTCGTCGCCTTGATACATCCAGTCGAGGGTCTCCGCGTTTGCCTGCAAATAACGTTCGACCAATTCGTGTCTGCTCGCGAGGAAATTCAAGTTGGCGACATGCATGCGCACTGTCATGTAGCGAAATGCCGGGACATCGCTGAATACGGCAACGATACGAATTTTCCCTTGTTGCAGCGCGTCGATGGCGAAGGGCGGCGCCGCCCAGCCGATATCCACCTGCCCAGACATCACCTGCACGAAGGTGGCGGTAGGCGTGCCGGTGGCCACCGCCCTGATGTCCACGCCGGCCTGGCGGATCAAGGCAATGGTCGCAAGGTTGGATGAGGAGCCTAGCGCGGAAAAGGCCATGGTCTTGCCGGCTGCATCTTTCAGGGAACGGATCGGCGATTGGGCCGGTACGTACCAGAAAAGGTCGTCAGCCCCGGTCATGGAGGCTGCTATCGGACGTATGGGGGCGCCCTTGGCGAAGGCACTCAAGATCGCGGCGGTCCCGGTTGAGATGGCAATGTCGGCGCTCCCGGAAATCAGCGCCTGCATGGTCTCGCCGCCACCAGACGTGTAGAGCGTGTCGATCCTCAGTCCATGTTTTGCAAAAATGCCCTTGCGCTGGCCGAGATCTGGAACGGAGGTCTCCCAATTCCCCTTTTGCGGCACCAACACCTTGATGGTGTCCTCGGCGAAACTCGCCGTTGCCGTTAAGAGCGTAGCCAGCAGCACAACGATCGAGTGCAAGCGAAAGCCCATTACATCCTCGCATGTGCTCTAGGGATGAACATCCTGGGTGAACCAGTCCGTGGGAAGGTTGTATCCCAATCCGCTTTCCTTTGCCTTGCGGTACACGACGGCTCCGGCAGCGGCGAACTGGTAGCCCATCCCCAGATTGTTGATGAAGCAGGTGACCTCCCGGTCGGAGCTACGCGCCTCGGCCGTGCCGGTAATCAGATCGGCGAGCGTCGTCGCATTCTTGAAATCGATCGCCTCGCCCAGCTTCCATCCCTTATTTTCGGCGCGCTCCGGCACCGCAAGCTCCTTGCTCACGACGTGCAGGGGATTTGCGTCTCGCGTGTGAATGACAAGCCGATCGGCACGCTGGATTGCCGCGTACTCAATCTCCGGCAGCTTGATCGAGCTCACATGCATGCCCGACTCGATCCAGCGCGCGAAAAAGATATTGTCGATGGAATTGGTGGCGCACATGACGATGTCAGCGCCGTTGATTGCGTCTTCCGGCTGCCCGACCGGCTCGACCGGAATCCCCAGGGCAGTGCTCACGCTCTCTGAGAACGCCCGGCAATGTTCGGCTTTGGGGCTGAAGCAGCGTATGCGGGTAATCTTGCGCACCGCGCAGACCGCCATCAGTTGTGCACCCGCCTGCCAGCCGGAGCCAAGAAGGGCAACCGAGCTCGCATTCTCGCGCGCGAGATACTTGACGCCAAGCCCGTTGGTGGCACCAACCCGCATCCTCTGCATGACCCCATCGGGGAGGATCGCCAATGGTTCGCCGGTCGCCGATGAGAACAGCAGCACCAGACCGACGTAGCGCCCATTTGGAGCGGCGGGCACCTTGACGCGGCGCATGGCGTTGCCCTGCCGCGGCCAGGTCACGATGTCCGAATCGATGCGGACGGCTCCGATACCCAGTTTCGGAATGACCCCATCCATGGACTTGAGGCTGTAGACCGCCTCGCCCTGCCCGGACGGCACCATGCAGTCCGAACGTACACGATTTACGCCGCGGCCTTCGCTCAATTCCACGTAGACGTCCTCGAGGACGTCGATGCACTCCTGCATGGTCAACAGCTTCGCAACATCGTCGTTGGAAAGGATCAATGTCATCGCGGCGCAAAACCGGATTCCCGAATGAGCCGTGCCGCATTCACCCGCTGCTCGTGCAGGAACTGGCTGAACTGCTCGGGCGTATCGAAGACCGGCTCCAACCCAATGTCGATGAGGCGCTTGTGCCGAAACGTCCGGTCGTTGCCGATGCGGCTGATGTCTTCGTAGAGTTGCTGAATGATCGGCTTCGTCGTGCCTGCGGGCGCCACGAAGGCGAAATAAACCGGGGCGAGGCTCGGAAATCCGAGCTCATGCAACGTGGGCACGTCGGGAAACAGCGGCGAGCGCGCCCGCGAATCCACCGCGAGCGCCTTCACCGTCCCATTGCGAATATAAGGGATGAAGTTCGGCAAGCCGACGATCGCCACCGGCGTCGTTCCGGTCAGCAGGCCCGTGACCATGTCGCCGCCGCCGCGGGAGGGGACGCTTACGATATCGGCGCCGCTCTTCTGCTTCCAGCTCTCCATCGTGATCTGCATTGAAACGGCCAAGGCACTGTAGCTCAAGGTATTTGGCTGTGCTTTCGAGAGTGCCGCCAGCTCGTCGAGCGAGCTCACATTCAGCGCCCCACTCACCACCATGACTTGTGTGTTGATGAAAGCGTTCGTGACCGGCTCGAAGTCCCTTTCGGGATCGTACGGGATCGACTTGAAGGTGAACTGGTTGAGCACCAGCGTTTCGCCCGGTAGTATGCAGATGGTGTAGCCGTCGTTTGGCGCCTCGGCGCAGGCGCGTCCCGCGATGTTCATTCCTCCCCCGGGCCGGTTCTCAATCACCACCGGCTGCGACCAGCTCCTTTGCAGCTCATCGCCGAGAGCGCGCACGAAGATGTCGCTGGTGCCGCCTGCGCTGTTGGAGGTGATCACCCGCACCGCCTTTGAAGGATAGGGCTGTGCCGCCGCAATGGGTGCGTGCAGGATG
>DATBYX010000237.1:0-9685 GCA_036513475.1 Xanthobacteraceae bacterium
GTGCTGCCGCCCTGAAAATTCGAAAAACTCGCGGTACCCAGCCCGCTCACGGTCAAGGTGGACGACCAGGTCCAGTACGCCCAGCCGCCGGTCGCATAGAACAGCCAGCGACCCGACGCGACGCCAAGACGGCCACGCACCGTCCCGAATGAGGTAATCCTGTCAGTATTGGACGCGGTGATAAGGGCGCCCGGCATGTTGGGATTGATGGCCCCGCTGACATCAACGACGGTCATTGAATCGGAGACGGATTGGCTGGTCCCCTGGAAGTCCGCTTCGATCCCGAAGACCGCGTTGCCCGTTTGCCAATTCGCGCCGGCCTGCACACCCCCTGCCAAGCCGCCCATGGTCTCGGACAGACTCAGCAGAGGCGCCCCGCCCGTGTTGGGCACGGAGAATGCAGAGATGTCGACGCTCCCCGAGCTGCGTACGTAGCCGGCATTGCCGCCAATATAGAATCCGGTCCAATTCCACAGGCCGATCGCGGGGGGCCGCTCCACGTATGCCGGTACCTCGACCGGCAAGTCTGCGGCCATGGCAGGAGCGGCCATGAGGACCGCGAGCGCGGCACCCGCGAGACTGAGTTTCTTCATCGTACCCCTCCCCACGGCGTGGCAACTTTCTCGCCGTGACCCTCCCCTCACTTGTTCCAGATCTTCAGGTTGAGTCCTGCTCGAATGATGTTCTCGTTCGCATTGATGGAAACGGAATTGGGGCCGCATGCGCCCGGCACTGTAATTCCCAAGGCCGCATTAACCGGATGTACGTCGCAGCTGAAACCGTTGAGGTTCGCATGCAAGTATTCGAACTTCGCAGTCCACGGCCCGTCGATCACGATCTCGACGCCTCCTCCCACCGTCCAACCAAGGTTGTTGGAGCTTTGTCGCCCGAACGGCAGGCCGGCGGTATCCGCCTCCAGCCGCGCGATCGCCACGCCCGCGGTCACGTAGGGCAAGATCCAATCGAAGGAGTATCCGAAGCGCAGGCGCGCCGTCGCGAGCCAGGGGCTGATGACCTCGCAATTCGGCGAACACCCCGGTGTCGGAGCGACTATTTGGTTGCCCGCGGCATCGAAGGTGATGACCTGCGAAACGAACGGGGAGATCGTCCCTTTGACGGTGCTGAAAGCGAGATCGACCTCTTCGCCTATGACAAATGAGCTGGTGCCTGGCTGCAGATTGTAGCCGATGGTTCCCCCAATGAGCCCACCGGACAAACTGTAACTGCCCCCGGGAGGAATGGAGACCCAGGGGGAGGAGACTGTCCACGGTGCACGACTGAAGGCGCCCCCGGCATTGATGCCAATGTAGACGCCAGTCCAGTTGTAGACCCGGGGTGGGGCGAAGGCGGGAGGCGCAGTGAAGACATCCGGCGGGATTGGCCCACCATAGATTTCGGCTGCACACGCAGGAATTACCGATGCGGCAACAAGCAGCGCGGCAACTGCGACCCGGAAACTACTCATCATACGCCCCCGTCCATGCGCACGTCACGCTCAGTACAAACCATGCGGGTCGATCAGCGTGAACGCCGTACTCGAACCGACTTCCAGGATTTTCTCGGTCGGGGGCGCGACCCGGTTCCACCAGCCGCCACCGAGCGCCTGAAACAGTGCCGCGGTATCGGATAGGCGGGCAGCCCTTGCCTGCACCACCCCGATCGTGGCGGTCAGATAGGTTTGTTGCGCCAGAAGCAGGAAGAGGATATTGGCCTGGCCGGTCTCCAGCTGTTGCCGGGAGAGATCCAGGCTGATCTTGGCGGCGCGCTCAAAGTCCCTCGCCGCTTTCAGCGCCTCCGCGTCGTATTGTGCCGCGTGCAACGAGTCGGCCACGTTCTGCAAGGCACCGATGAGCACCGAGCGATAGGTCCACCCCGTTTGATCGTAGTTGGCCTCTGCCTGGCGCCGCAGATGCAGCAAGTTGCCGGCGTCGAAGACCGTCTGGGTCACGTTGCCGGACAGGAGCCAAAACGCGTTGAAGGGGTGCAGGAGACCGGCGAGCGCGAGCGCGGTATACCCGCCGTTGGCGCTGATGGTGAAATTTGGAAGCATATTGGCGGTAGCGACCCCAACAAGAGCGCTGGCCGAGTGCATCTGCTCTTCGGCCAGCCGCACATCCGGGCGTTGCATGATCAGCTGCGACGGCAGGCTCACCGGTACGTCCTGTGGCAATTGCAGGGAAGCGAGGGTGAATGTCTCGTAGGGCTGCTCGTTCGGGTAACGGCCGAGGAGGGCAGTCAGCAGGTCGCGCGTGATGGCAAGTTGCTTCAGCAACGGCGGCAGCGTTGCCTCCTGCTGCGCCAGGGCGGCCTCCTGCGCCGCTACATCGAGGCGGTTGGCGAAACCTGCGTTCAACTGCTGGCGCAGGATGTCGAGCGCCTTCCTGTTCAGGACGATAATTTGTCGGATGGCACTGATCTGGTCGCGCAGCGAAGCCTCCTGGATGGCGGCGACCACCACGCTGGACGTGAGCGTCAGATAAGCGGCTTCAACCGTGAATCGCTGCGCACCGGCCAGCGCCTGCTGTGATTCCACGGCTCTGCGATTGAGGCCCCACACATCCATCGCATAGGAGACAAGGACCTGCCCGGTGTAGAGATCGAAATTGAATGGGCCATTGGCGGGTACGGGTACGGGCGCAAATCCAGGGGTCGCTCCCGAAATCTGCTGGCGCGTAGCATCGAAATTGGCCTGCGCGGTTGGGAAGTACTTGGTCTGCTGCGCGTAGACGACCTCCTTTGCCGCGCGCAGCGTCGACATGGTCGCCTGTAAATTTTGATTATTCCGTAAGGCCTCTTCGACGAGCTTGTTGAGCGCATGCGATCGGAACAGCCTCCACCACTGCTGCGGGAGATCGCCGCCATAGGCGAAATGCTGGGCCTCCCCGGTCGCACCCGGAATTGCGCGCGTCCCCGCGAGGGGCTCCCGCGTGTAGGCAGCATTATTTGGCGGAGCAGGATTGAGAAAATCAGGGCCGACGGCGATACAGCTCGACACAAGCGCCGACGTTGCCACCGAGGCGGCGGCGCAGAAACAACGCCTGACACTTGGACGCATACTTCGACGCATACCGCGACGCCTCGACACTCAAACTGCGGCACCCTCTCCCGAAACGTCAAAATGGGAGCATCCCGATCATAGTTACGAACCGGGGTCTTGAATGTGGTAGCCCGGCCACACTGGTAATTATTCCTGAAACCTTGCTGTGATCTTTGACAGTAGGAACTCGAATTTTCTCACAGTAGATTGCAGGGCAACATCGGCCATCATCACTCTGGTTGGTCGAAGCCAGCACCTGCGCAGGTCTATCGATGGCCATCAACAGAGGAGCGATTACCGCGAGGGCGACTATTGCCGCTGCGATACTGGCAATCGCGGTCGGTGCCTATTTCTTTGCAAATTCCGGTAATGGGCCGAAATCTGAGCTTGGCTCGGCGACCAATGCCAGTGCACAAGGGGCCGCGGACAGACGAGCCACCACGGGCGTCGGTGATCCGCCCACCCTGAACCTGTCGGATTCGCAGCTGGCTGCGGTGAAGGTCGAGCCGGTCGGAGAGCACGAGTTTCCGATCGAGAAGGAGTCCGTCGGCAGCATCGACTTCAATGAGGACATGACGCTGCAGGTGTTCACGCCCTATCAGGGCAGGATCATCAGCTTGTTGGCCAAGGTCGGCGATGACGTGAAGAAGGGCCAGACCCTGTACACCATCGACAGCCCCGACCTGCTGGCGGCCGAGTCGAACTTGATCGCAGCGGCGGGCGTGTTGGAGCTGACCACCCGCAACCTGGCGCGCCTCAAGCAACTCTATACGACGCGGGCGGTGTCGCAGAAAGATTTGGAGCAGGCGGTCTCCGACCAGCAGACCGCCGAAGGCGCCTTGCGGGCTGGGCGCGATGCGGTGCGGATTTTCGGTAAGACCGACGTCGAGATCGATGCCATCATCGCCAAGCGCCTGGCAGACCCGACCCTGGTCATTCCAAGCCCGATCACCGGCCGGATCACCGCGCGCAATGCGGCACCTGGGCTGTTCGTGCAGCCGGGCAGCGCGCCCGCGCCTTACTCGGTGGCCGACATCGATACCATGTGGATGCTGGCCAACGTCCCCGAGACCGACAGTCCGGCTTTACGGATCGGGCAGCAGGTAAAGGTCAAAGTCACCGCGCATCCGGACCGCGTATACGACGGCAAGATCGTCGTTATCGTCTCAATGGTCGACCCGAACACCCGTCGCGTCCTGATCCGCTCCGAGGTCAAGGATCCGCAACATAAATTGCTGTCGGGTATGTTTGCGACCTTCGTCATCCGCACCGGCGATCCGGTGCGCTCCGCTGCGGTTCCGCTCGACGGGGTTGTGCGGGAAGGCGATGGCACCATGACGGTATGGGTGACCGCGGATCGCCGCCGTTTTACCAAGCGGACGGTCAAGATCGGCCTGCAGCACGAGGGCTACCGGCAGATCCTCGAGGGCTTGCAACCCGGAGAGCTCGTCGCCACCGAAGGGGCGATCTTCTTGAGCAATATGCTGACGATCGCAAGCTCTCAATGAGCCGATCTGTCTATGCCCGACTGAAGAAACAGAAAAAACAGAAAGAGGGGAGGGGCCGTGCTCAAGACCATCCTTGCATTTGGGTTGACGCGGCGCGCGATCATCCTGTTGGGCCTGCTGGCCTTCATCGGCGGATGGCTTATTGCGTTTGCGAAGCTGAATATCGAGGCCTATCCCAACCCGCACCCGTAATCCTGGAAATCACCGCCCGATCAGCTTGGTTCTCATCATGGTTCTGCTCTACGGGCTGTTCAATTCGCTGCGCGACAGCTTCTTGGCCCTCGCCGGCATACCATTTGTAGTGGCGGCGTGCTGGCATTGTATTTCACTGGATTGGATTTCAGCATCTCATCGGCCATCGGCTTCGTATCGCTGTTCGGGGTGTCGGTCATGGACGGCATTCTGATGATCACCTATTACAATCAGGTCAGGGCAACCGGCATGGATGCCACCGAAACAATGTTCCACGCCGCGACCCAGCGGATGCGGCCGATGCTGATGACCACGCTGTCGGCGTGCATCGGGCTATTGCCGGCGGCAGTCTCGACCGGCATCGGCAGCCAGGTGCAGCGGCCGCTCGCCACGGTGGTCGTCGGCGGCATGCTGGTCGGACCGGTCATGTTGCTCGTGGTCGTGCCCGCGCTTCGGATGATGTTCCTGGGCAGGGAAGGTGATTCGCAAGCAACCACAGAGGCGGGCCGACCCAGCCCAGCGCAAGCGTGATATGGGGAAATGATTTCTGTTGCGGTGAAATGGCACAAAGCTGAGAAGCGATCGGTTGAAGCCCGGCGCGACCGGTTAATGCGTAATTGTGGTACGACCGCCGCGCTGCTGGCAGCGATTGCGATGAGCTGCGCCGCCTTGCCCGATATGGCGCTCGCGCAGGATGCCATCGTCGGCACCGCGGCCCTGCCACGCGATCTCAGCCCATGGGGCATGTATCTCGACGCAGACCCGGTGGTGAAAGGAGTGTTGATTGGCTTGGCCGTTGCGTCGGTCATCACCTGGACGGTGTGCCTGACGAAGGCCATAGAGATATGGCTTGCAAAACGGGACGTGAGCGCGGCCTTGAGCGGGCTCGCGGGCGCGCGATCGACGGCCGAAGGGCTGGAGCGTCTCACGTCCGTTGGAGGTGAGGTGCGGCAGTTCCTGGAGGCGGCTGTGGCGGAGCAGGAACTATCTGCCGGTACCACGCAACCTGACCGCATTGAAGGCCGGGTCGCCTCGCGGCTGGAGCGTATCGAGGCGGCTTACGGACGACAGATCCTGCGCGGAACGGGCATCCTCGCCACCATCGGCGCAACTGCCCCTTTTGTCGGCCTGTTTGGAACAGTCTGGGGCATCATGAACAGCTTCATCGGCATCTCGAAATCGGCCGCTACCAATCTGGCGATAGTGTCGCCCGGGATTGCCCAAGCACTCCTGGCGACCGCGTTCGGGCTTGTCGCAGCCATTCCGGCAGTGGTTATCTATAATGTGTTTGCCCGAATGATAGCAGGCTACCGCGCGCAGCTTGGCGACGCATCGGCGGAGGTGCTGAGACTCGTGAGCCGCGATCTCGATCGCCCCACCGCCGCTTCATCTGCGGTTGCGGCGGTACCGTTGCCCGCGGCCGAGTGAGCTAGAGTATCCGGCGTGGATCAGAGCGGCATCTTGAACGCGCGCCTCGACCATGGCAAGTACACCGTGGAACGCGGTGACGTCCCCTTGCGTTGTTCCTGCGTGATGCTGCTGCTGTTATAAGACTGTTTCGCATGGCAGGCTATCTTATGATCGTGCTGGTGGGCTTGAGAAGAGTGTCCGGGCCATGACGATTTTCGCGGTCGAGGCCGACGGCTACCGGCGCCGCTGGGTAATCAGCGCTGTTCTGGTGGTGGTCGTGCATGTCGGAATTGCCGCCGCGCTTGCGACTTGGCGCGTACTGATCAAGCAGCCGGAGCCTTTCGGCCCCGTCGTGATCGAGCTTGCGCCAGGGCCGGCCGCACCCGCTTCGCAGCACGCTGCGCTTCCACCGACCCTTGAGCAGGTCGTACCTAATCCTCTGTCCGACAAGCCGATCGAAAGATTCGAGGAAACAACTAAGGAGAAGCCTGCGGAAAAGGGCGAGGAGAAGGGGGGGCCGAAACAGATCGAGGAGCCTCCTCTCGTGGCTGCGCCGTCGGCATCCACGCCCTCGGCGGGTATCAAAGGCGTGACTGGCGGCGCGGCCCGTTCGGGAGCAAAGGACAGCGGAATTGAGGTCAACCCTATAGACACGCGCATTGCTGAGCCGGATCGCCATCCCAAGAAAGCCATCAAAACAAACAATCGGAAGAAAGCCGTTATCAGCCGCCAGGCGAATTCCGGCGAGCGTCAGCCGGCGCGTAATCCCGGCGCGGCTCTAGACATTGAGAGGAATGCCATCGGTATCCACCCGAATGCCATCGGCGTCACACCAAAGGCTGCTATAGGTGGTGCCGCAACGAGCGCTGTCGGTAGTCCCGTACCGAATGCTGCCGTTGCTGGCCCCACGAAGAATGCTATTGGCGCCACCGCAATGAATCGTCCGGGCGTTGCCGGAGCGAGCATCGGCCATCAAGGTACCGCTGTGATCTCCGCTGTCGGCACGACGGTGCCACATGCGAGCATCAACGGAACACGCATGATCCGCCCAGGTAGCGGTGCCAGCGCCGTTGGTGGGGCAGCTAAAAACGGTGGTGGCGTGATTAACGGGACCGGGATCCAGTCCAAGCAACCCTGAATCCATAAGCGCTGGAGGATGCCGTGCGACCCGCGTCGCCAGCAATTTGGGCGACGAATTCAGTATCAACTATGGCTCGATCAGGCCGGCGGCTACTGCCTTGATGACGGCCTCGGTGCGCGTGGCCGCGGCCAACTTGATCTTGGCGTTATCGATGCGAAAATCTACGGTACGCTTCACCATTCCGAGTTTGCCAGCGATCTGGGTCGATGTCTTTCCGCGCGCCACCCAAGTCAACGCTTCGATCTCACGTTCATTCAACTTTGGAAGCTTGGGGCTCAGCTTGGTGCGCGCGACTCCTGCCAGCCGAGCGTTGATGATGGCAAGAATATCGAAATCGATCGGCTTGGTGACGTAATCGTCCGCCCCGAGCCGCCGCCCTCTTAGCTCGCTGTTTCGATCGGCCAAGGCTGTGAGGAACACAAAAGGCACTCGCCCGAGGCGGGGCGCTAGCTCGGTGAGGCGCTCCAGCACTGCGAACCCTGAGATGATCGGCACGCCGATGTCGCACAACACGAGGTCGGGCTTATCCTTCAGGATTGCAACAAAACCCTCCTGACCGTCGCATGCAGTGCTGACTTCGAACTCCCGGTCGGCCAGCTCCTCAGCGATCAGCGCAGCCGTTTCGCGATCGTCCTCGATGCACAAAATTCTCTTGCGCGGCTTTGCCATGCGGCTCCCCGTCGCCGGATGGCCAACCCATTACGGTCCAGCTTGCAGCGTCAGAGTAGCGCACTCCGGCCAAGTATAAACTGCGATAAATCTCGCGGTACGCTGTGATTAGTCACATACCACCGAACGCTGGCGGATCCCCTATTTCGGCGGTGCAGCGCGCTTTCGCGCCGGCTTTGTGCTTTCCAAGCTCCACAACCCCGCGCGCTTGAGTACAGTAGATGCTGCTAACTCGGGTGAATGAATGCAGGACACTCGCGTTCTTGTCGAATGTCCTCTCTTTGGAGTGCCCAAAAGACGACAACTGTGATATGTCACAGTAGGCTTTGCGGGTCAACCGTTCGGCGTTTCGAATGTTTCAATGAAAAACTAATGACATCCAGACAGCGACAAACCAGGTTGCTTACCGCAGCGGTTATAGCCGCGGTACTAATCATTGCGACCGGCGCCTATTTCTCGATGAGCCAGCTCAGACCGGACCGTGGCGATGCAATGAAAAATGCTTACGCCAAGGGCGCGGATTCAACTTCGACAAGCGGGGCTGGCGAACCCGCCCCACGCGACAGCATAGAACTCCCGACCACGCAGCTGGCATCAGTCAAGGTCGAGCCGGCCGGCGAACGCGTCTTCGCCATCGAGAAGAGCGCGGTCGGCAGCATTGATTTCAACCAGGAAATGGCGGTGCAGGTCTTCACCCCGTACCAGGGCCGTATCGTCGGCCTGTTCGCTACGGTGGGTGACGAGGTGAAGAAGGGCCAGACCTTGTTCACCATCGACAGCCCGGATCTCCTGCAGGCGGAATCAACCTTGATCGCCGCAGCGGGCGTGCTGGAGTTCACCACCAGGAACCTGGCGCGACTCAAGCAGCTCTACACGACCAAGGCCATTTCGCAGAAGGATCTGGAACAGGCGGTCTCCGACCAGCAGACGGCCGAAGGCAATGTGCGGGCGGGGCGGGATGCGGTGCGCCTGTTCGGAAAAAACGAGGCCGACATCAACAGCATCATCGCCAAGCGCATGGCCGACCCGATCCTGGTCGTGCCGAGCCCGATCTCCGGCCGGATCACCGAGCGCAATGCTGCGCCTGGACTGTACGTTCAGCCCGGCAATGCGCCCGCGCCGTTCTCTGTGGCGGACACCTCGACCATGTGGATGCTGGCAAACGTCGCCGAATCCGACAGCCCTGACTTCAAGGCAGGCCAGGAGGTCAAGGTCCGGATCATGGCGTTCCCAGGCCGGGTATTCGACGGAAAGATCTCCACCATCTCCTCCACGGTGGACCCCAACACGCATCGGGTCTGGGTACGCTCCGAGGTTGCCGATCCGCAGCACGAACTGCGCGCGGGAATGTTTGCCACATTCGTCATTCGCACCGCCGATCCAATCCGCGCCGTCGCGATCCCGCTGGATGGGGTCGTGAGAGAAGGCGACGGTAGCATGACGGTGTGGGTCACCGCCGATCGCCGGCGCTTCACCAAGCGGACCGTCAGGATCGGCTTGCAACAGGACGGCTACCGTCAGATCATGGAGGGGCTGCAGCCCGGAGAGCTGGTGGCCACGGAAGGAGCGTTGTTCCTGAGCAACGCGCTGGCTACTGCATCCCGGTAATGACGAACCGATTCCCCGCGGTTTTGTGCACCGCACAATCCCCCATGTAGGGAATGAAGCTGGCTACTCCTTAAATCCGGGCTCCTGCTGCTTACATGGAACCCAGATTCTTTGTACCGT
>DATBYX010000238.1:0-2124 GCA_036513475.1 Xanthobacteraceae bacterium
CCGAGCAGCTGGCAAGTGCCGGCGACAAAACGATCGCGGTGCCTAAAATGACTGCGCCCGAGCGAATCTTGATCCGTCGTACCGGCCCGACCGGGCGTGCACTGGCACGGCCGTCCCCGTTCACCGCCGTTCGACGAGGATTACCCCTCCCCGACAAGCCGTCGATCGCGGTGCTGCCGTTCGCCATCAGCGGCGATCCGGAGGAGGAATATTTCATCGACGGCATGGTCGAGGAGATCGATCTGCCGGTACAGAACATCGACCTGCGCCTCGCTGGCCGGACCCTCTGACGCCCCGCCGCCCTCAAAAACGCTCGCCGCGCCGTCCAACAGCTGCTTCATCCAGTTGTAGATCTGGTTCGGATGAACCCCGAACTCACTCGCCAGCTCGGCGATCGTCCGGTCACCCCTGACCGCCGCCAGCGCCACCTTCGCCTTGAACCCCGCGTTGTGCTTCTTCCGTGTCCGCTTCATGTCCTGCTCCTGCGCCTCCGGCGCTTTCTAGGGCAGGGCTCCACCTTAGCCTACTGTCTCACTTTCGGGGTCCACCTCAGGGTGAGCGGGCACTGTGAAGTGAAAAATGGCGCCTCGCGGCAGGTTGGCGGTCGCCCACAACCGCCCCTCATGGGCCTCAACAATCGACCGGCAGATCGACAGCCCCAATCCCATGCCGTGCGCTTTGGTCGTAAACAATGGGGAGAATATCCGATCGGCGGCGCTCGGCTCGACACCCTTCCCCGTGTCTTCCACCGATACCATCACACTTCCGGAGTCGTGGACTTCACACCTTACGCAAAGTACCCGCTCCCGATCATTAGTGGCCATGGCATCGATGGCGTTCGTGAGCAAATTCACCAGCACTTGCTGGAGCTGAATTTGGTCGCCTTTTATCCGCGGCGACCGTTCGTTCCGTTCGGCTTGAACGACTATCCGATGCGTCTGAAGGTCGTCGCGCACGCGGCCCAGAGCTTCCCGGATAAGATTGTTGACATCGAGCGAAGTCCAGGTCCGCGCATCCTTTTTGAAGAGCGCCCGAACATTCTCGATCACCGCGTCCGCACGGTGGCCGTCGGTGACGACTTTCTTTAATGCGGCTTTGGCCTCATCGAGGTCGGGCGTCACGCGATCAAGCCAGCGCAGGCCCGCACCGGCGTTCGTTATCATTGCCGACAAGGGCTGCCTCACCTCGTGAGCAATCGAAGCCGATACCGCATCGCCGGTCATCAGCCGCGCCTCGCGTTCGCGGCGTTGAGCAAGAACCGCGCGGAGCAGCTGGCCGTACAGCATCGTTGTTTCTGCCAGCAGGATGAGCAACACGAGACTACCGGCAAGCAGGCCGTAAACTCGCCCGACATACCAGCCGAGGCTAAAGCGAGTCGGAACAGGAAAAGAGATGAGGGCGATCTCTATAGTGTATGCGCACAAGACCACCATCAGCCAGAGATCTAGCACTGAGCGGCGCCGCAACCATAGCAAAACAAGCGTAACGACGATCAAAGCCGCGGTCGGTCCGGCCACATAGAACCACACATTGGAAATCCGCACCGTATCGAGCATGATGGGAGGCATGAGCGCATTGCCGGCTGTGACCAGAACGGTCGCGCCGAAGACGAGAGCGGCAACTGATCCGACACTTGCAAGGACTGCCGCACGAACCCCGCTTTCCGAAAGCCCCTTGATCGGATCCAAATCCTTCAAAAAGACGTAGACGATCACGAAAAGGGTGAAGCCGACGTGCCAGCAAAAATAAAGGCAAGCCGTACTCTGAAGGCCGGCGCCTAAAGGACCTGCCCCTGGAAACACGCCGGGAAATGTGAGTATCCAAGGGATTGCGATGAACCCTGTCCAGAGATAGGCACTTGCCAAGGCGAGGAGCGCGCGTGAACGCAGGACGGAAAACTGTGCGAACAGCAAGGCCGCGCTGATCGAGTCATTGACAAAAATAGCAGTGCCGTAGGCAGGCATGAAAGCGTCCACCCGAGTCAGCGGTATTGTCGAGAGCGGGCCTGCTGCGCCGACAAAGCAGACGAACAGCACGAGCACGACGCCAAGCGCGAGCCGCTTTTGCGCTCGGCTGGGCGGCAGATTTGAGAGCACACGCACATGCCCCCCTGGGCCGGGCGTT
>DATBYX010000239.1:0-3217 GCA_036513475.1 Xanthobacteraceae bacterium
TACCGGAACAGGTTCTGGTGCGTGATGCCAAGACGCTTTGCCAGATCCCGCAATCCCCCGTCGAAACCGACCTCAGCGAAGAAAGCGACGGCTCCGTCAAGAATTTCCCGCTCTCGATCCTCTGGATCTAAGCGGCGCCGCCGCTTAGGCAGCGGTGCCTTAGCTGGCGGATTTCCTCGCTGATTGGGGCCGACTTTCCCCGATTTTCGTATTCGCTCGACCATTGCAACCCCCACCGTGGTTCATTTAGGGAGAGGATAAATTAATTGATGACCAGTTGGTAATTAGTATTGACAATCCGGGCTCGGTCGCCATATTATTGACCGATCGGTAATTTGCAAGCGCCTCTTTTCCCTGGACCGGCTAATGCGCGCCGCTCAATAATTACCGGTTGGTCACTTGCAACCCATCGCTCGGCGATGGTCATCATATCGGAGAGCTGTCGTGAATTCCGAATCGCTGACACATGACATGACTGAATCGGAGTCCAGAACGCCCGATTGGACGCTCCGAACCACGGGAAAACATCCGCTCCCTGGCAGGGAAATCACGGCTCGCCGCAGGCAGTCCGGTGTCAGGCGGTTTCTCCGCCTGTGGCGGCCAACGCCCTTCGGCCGGTGGACAGCGGTGATCTGCCTTCTCACGGCGCTATGCGCGGGCACGGTTGTCATCCTTTCCGGGCGCAGTGCCGGTCTGTCCCTCGCAACCGGCAGCGAGACGACCGATGACGCCTACGTCCGGGCAGATCAGATCGCGATTTCTTCCCATATAACCGGCTATATCGAGTCCGTCCCGGTCCGCGACAACGAAACCGTCTCGCAAGGCCAAGTGGTCGCGACGGTCCTGAACGACGACTACGGGGCAAGATTATCCGCCGCCGAAGCCGATCTGCAGGTCGCGCAATCGTCAGTGGATATTTTGACAGCCCAAGCTGCCTTGCAAAAGGAGCGTATCGCCGGCGCCGAGGCCAGCGTCAGGGCCACAGAGGCCGACCTGACACAGGCGCGATTGGAGCATGTGCGGCAGAACACGCTAGTCAGCGCGGCGGTCTCGCCTCGGCGCAATCTTGAAACGGCGGTAGCCGCTGACCAGCGGCTCGCAGCTGAGCGCGACCAGAAGCAAACCGACGTTGCGGCCGCTCGACAGACCTTGGAGGTCATCGAGCGTCAGATCACGCAGGCTCGGCAGACTGTGGCGATGAAGGAGGCCGCTCGCGATCTCGCGCGAATCGAACTGGGCTACACGCGCATCGTCAGCCCGGTAAACGGCCAGCTCTCCGCGCGAATGGTCTTTGCCGGTGAATACGTGACCGCCGGGACTCAGGTCGGTCTGATCGTGCCACTGCCGAAGGTCTGGGTCGTCGCCAATTTTCGCGAAGTACAAATCGCCAATATGTGGCCCGGCCAAACTGCGAGCATTACAGTCGACAGCGTACCCGGAATGACCTTCGGCGGAACTGTCGACAGTTTCGGACCTGTATCCGGCGCACTGCAGGCTCTGCTCCCCCCGGACAATGCCACCGGCAATTTCACAAAGGTCGCCCAACGTTTCGCTGTGAAGATCCTCCTATCGCCTGATCAAGCCGGTCTTGAGCGCCTGCGACCGGGCATGTCCGTGATCGCCACAGTCATGACATCCGCGGATGCGCAACGTCGGAGCAGCGCGCCATGAGCACTACTTTGTCCAGACGTACGAGAACAGGCTCCGCGTTGGCCAGCATCTCTGGCTTTGCCGCAGCCTGGATGGCCATGATGGCCACCCGGTACTTCGCGCTTTCGGCCGATGATATAAATGGCGGTATCGGTATCGGTGTCGATGAAGGCTCTTGGCTCTCGACAGCTTACAGCGCTTGCGAGCCGATCGGCGTTATCCTTGGATGCTGGCTTTCCATAGGCCTCTCCATACGTCGTGTCCTGCTCGCCTCGGTCGCCGTATTCATCGTTGCGATGCTCCTGCCAGTCGTCGCTCCTGGATTCATGATTCTCCTGATTTCGCGAGCGCTCACCGGCTTGGCGGCGGGCGGCATCCTGCCGCTCTCCATCCTCACCCAACTTCGCGTATTCGGTCCGACATGGCGTCCGCTGGCAATTGGAATTTATGCCTCGTCGACGACGATGGGTCCTCAGCTCGCAGCTGGCATCGACGCTTGGATCGTACAACGTTACGGGTGGACGGCAGTCCTTTGGGCAAGCCTAGCCCCCGGGCTCGTGTCATTCGCGACTGGTTTTGTTGGGCTGTGGAAAGATCCGATTCGGTGGCGGCCGCTTCTCCGCACCGACCTCGCAGGTCTCACTTCCCTCGCAACTGGACTCGGACTCTTCGTGTGCGGGGTGAGCCAGGGCGATCGCCTCCGTTGGTTCCAGGCACCGCTCATACCGGCATTCTTGATTGCGGCGGCTGCATGCTTTGCTCTTTTTCTCACACATGAGTCCCGTCACATTCGTTATCCAGTCGTCTTCATCGGCTTAGCGAGACGCTGGAATCTCGCTCTGGGCGCCCTCTGCACGCTTCCGCTCGAGCTTGCCACCATCTTTTCTGGGGCGATCGTGCCCAGTGCCCTCGCGCAACTGCAAGGATTCAGACCGGAGCAGATCGCACCGGCGCTGACGGAAGTGCTATGGCCACAACTTATCTCGTATACAGCCTGCATCATTGTTCTGAGCACCCGGCTGATGGAGACTCGTGCGATCCTGGTCACAGGCTTGTGCGTGATAGCGATTGGGTGCTTCTTTGACCTGCCGATCACAAGCGATTGGATCGTGGCCAATTTGGACACCGCACAGGTGCTGCAAGGGATTGGGCTTCCCCTCATCATCGTGCCTCTGCTCCATATGTTTGTCGGAGAGGTGGTGCCGCGCGAGGGCGTACATGCCGCGAGCATCTTCAATGTGTGCCGGAGCCTCTCTGGAACCATCGCGACGGCGTGGGCGACAACATCTCTAAGGCTGCATGGTGAGTCGAAATATTCCGAACTTCTATCTAACACCGGCTTCTATCCGCATGGACATGAGACGATCCTCGCCACCATCGCCGCCCATGCCGACCACGCTAGCGCAGATCCCATGCGTGTGCACTTGCAGGCTCTGCAGATCGTCGCAGAGACAGCCCGCCGTCAGGCAACGGTCCTGGGCGTGTCCGACACTCTCTCCGACCTCGGCTGGATTCTCTTCGCGAGCTGCGCCCTCGCGATTTTGATGGCAGCATTGGGCAACGGGCG
>DATBYX010000240.1:0-3266 GCA_036513475.1 Xanthobacteraceae bacterium
CACGGTCACGCTTGAGTTCGTCGAAGCTTCGTGGGGCAGGGATTGTATCTCCGTCCGCGCGCATTAGCGCGAGATGAGCGGCAATCGCTTCGGCGGCATTGGCGACCGCCTCCTCGAACGTGTCTCCGGCGGAGATGCAGCCGGGCAGGTCGGGAAAGCTCACGCCGTAGCTCGTGCCTTCGTCCTTGTGTACCAGTGCGATGTAGCCTGCCATCGTCTCACCGCTTTTGCTGCAATTGAGCCTGCTTATAGATTGATCTCAGCGTCTTCGGATGCAAGTCCTTACGCGGTGCGGCAGCGTGACCTTGCCCGGTTTCGTCGGATGCTTGAAATGATGGTGACTTCCGCTCGCCCCGATGAAATACCAGCCATCCGCCTCAAGCTCCCGAATGACACCACGCGAATCCTTTCCCACCTAACGCTCCTCGCACGATCGCGCCCCACATTATGGTGCCCACCCCATACCGCATCCATTACGGTGACACGCCCCTATTTCCATTTACACAATTGCGGTGACGCATGCCCAGCTCGCTCGACGCCCTGATCGCCCGCGCGGCGGAGAAGCCGGTCGCGTTGGCCCGGCTCGTCCGCGCGCGCACCGCCATTCGAGCAGAAGCCGCTTCAGCGGCTGAACTTCTTGTATTTGATCCGGTGCGGAATCGCTGAGTCGGTTCCGAGGCGGCGCATCTTGTCGCGCTCGTAGTCCTGGAAATTGCCTTCGAACCACTCGACATGGCTGTCGCCTTCGAAAGCCAGGATATGAGTTGCAATGCGGTCGAGAAACCAGCGATCGTGGCTGATGATGACGGCGCAACCGGCAAAATCCTCCAGCGCCTCTTCCAGCGCGCGCAGCGTATCCACGTCGAGGTCGTTGGTGGGCTCGTCGAGGAGCAGCAGATTGGCGCCGGACTTGAGCATCTTGGCGAGATGCACGCGATTGCGCTCGCCACCGGAAAGCTGGCCGACCTTCTTCTGCTGATCGGCTCCCTTGAAGTTGAAGTTGGAGCAGTAGGCGCGTGAATTCATCTCGCGCTTGCCGAGAAGGATGATGTCGTTCCCGCCCGAGATCTCCTCCCAGACATTGTGAGCAGCCTCGAGCGAATCGCGGGACTGATCGACATAGCCGAGATGCACGGACTCGCCGATCGCAATCGTCCCGGCATCCGGCTTCTCAGGTCCGGTGATCATCCGGAAGAGGGTGGTCTTGCCGGCGCCGTTAGGGCCGATCACGCCAACGATGCCGCCGGCCGGGAGCTTGAAGGAGAGGTCGTCGATGAGCAGATTGTCCCCGTAGCCCTTCCGCAGATGCGTGAAATCGATCACGTTCTGGCCCAGCCGCTCCGCGACCGGGATGATGATCTGCGCGGTCTGCGCCGATTTTTCCGCAGCCTTCTTCAACAACTCGTCGTAGCGCTGGTATCTCGCTTTGGACTTCGCCTGGCGGGCACGCGGGGAGGCGGCGATCCATTCCTGCTCGCGGGCAAGCGTGCGCTGCCGCGCCTCTTCTTCGCGGCCTTCCTGCTGCAGGCGCTTCTGCTTCTGTATGAGCCAGGCTGAATAGTTGCCCTCGTAGGGAATGCCGCGACCACGGTCGAGCTCCAGGATCCAGCCCGTGACATTGTCGAGGAAATACCGGTCGTGGGTCACGATGAGGATGGCGCCGGGATAGTTGCGCAGATGGCCTTCCAGCCAGTTGACCGATTCGGCGTCGAGGTGGTTGGTCGGCTCGTCGAGGAGCAGCAGGTCGGGCCTCTCCAGGAGCAATCGGCAGAGAGCAACCCGCCGGCGCTCGCCTCCGGACAAGCTCGAGACATCGGCGTCGTCGGGCGGACACCGCAGCGCGTCCATCGCCTGATCGACCTTGGCGTCGAGATCCCACAGGCCCCTGGCCTCGATCTCGTCCTGCAGTTGCGTCATCTCGTCCGCGGTCTCGTCCGAGTAGTTCACGGCGAGCTCGTTGTAGCGATCGAGAATCGCCTGCTGCGGGGCGACGCCCTCGGTCACGTTGGCGCGCACGCTCTTTGTTGTATCGAGCACCGGCTCCTGGTGGAGGTAGCCGACGGTGGCACCGTCGGCGACCCATGCCTCACCGCTGAACTCCTTGTCGATGCCCGCCATGATGCGCAGAAGCGTGGATTTGCCGGAGCCGTTGACGCCCAGCACTCCGATCTTGGCGTCGGGATAAAATGACAGATTGACGTTCTCCAGGACCTTCCGGTTGCCCGGATAGACCTTGGACAGGTCTTGCATGTGATAGATGAATTGACGGGCCATGAGACCGCCCTGCCCTCGTTCTTTAGGAGCGCCGCCAAGCCTTTGTGCAGCTAAAGCGCGTTCCGGTGATTTGCGGTCAGCAACGCGGCAACTCGGTCTGCGCCCTCTCCCCTCGCCAAGCGCGGGGAGAGGGAGCCGGCCGGTACTTGGCGTCCCGCCTGTGGATCAATTCCAGCGGAACTCGCTGGGTAAGCGCAGCCTCGCTGGTTTGGGGAATTCGCGGCTGATGTAGCCGTGCTCTCACCCCATAACAAGGGCGCGGGAACCTGCCGGTGTGGCATTCGCGCAGCAGAGCGTTAACCCAACCCGTAGCTTTTTGGTCACGGTCGCCGACAAATTGAAATCGCAGGCGAATTCCTACTTCTTTTTAACAAATTTGGTCCGATGATGGCGATGCAACAGGGTGCCGCCTGCGCGAATCGCAGCGGCAACAGTCGGAACCGGATAGATCATCGTCGGAGGGGGTCATGGGAACAAAGAACGGGGCGGGGGCCACCCGCGACAAGGCGCCGGGCATGCTTGCCGACTTCGGCAATCTCCTTCACGACCTCATTCGGACTTTGTTCGACCCCTACCGGCCGGAGCAGCATTACATGCGCGGACCCGGCCCCAAGTGGCATGCAAAGCATTTCCGCCCCGTCCCGGAGCTCGTTCGGGTGCGCGTGAAGCGCTGATACCCGGTCAGCAATGGCACGGCGTTCCTGCGCCATCCTGGACGACTATCAGGATGTCGCGCTGAAGCTGGCGGACTGGTCGAAGGTCGCAAGCGACCTCGACATCAAGGTTTTCAACGCGCATCTCGACGCCCAGGACAGGGTCATCGAGGCGCTGCAGGGGTTTGAGATCATCTGCGCGATGCGGGAGCGCACGGGCTTTCCCCGCGCGGTGATCGAGAAGCTGCCTCATCTCAAGCTCCTGATCACGACCGGCGCGCGCAATGCTTCCATCGATGTTGCGGCCGCGCGGGAGCGCGGCATCGTGGTGTGCAGCAC
>DATBYX010000241.1:0-3304 GCA_036513475.1 Xanthobacteraceae bacterium
GGGGGCGCTGGAGTGGCGGCGCTTGATCCAGGCGACGAGGTCCTCGGGCGCGAACGGCTTGACGAAGAAGGCATCGAACATGACGTCGTCGATGATTGGAGGCGCCTGCGCAGAGGCGAGGACCAACGACACACCTGGACAGTGCGCGCGAACGTATCGTCCAAGCTCAAGGCCGTCTGTGAGCGTGGCCATCCTTAGATCGGTCACGACCACATCGACCGACATCGTCTTGAGGATCGAGATGCTTTCTTCACCGTCCGATGCCTCGAAAACCTGAAAGCCTGCCTCGTGAAGCGCGTCGGCCAACATCAAACGCAACAGAACCTCGTCTTCGGCATAGAGAAGTTTTACCGCGTTCGGCGGCACGTCGGTGTTCGGTGGGGAGCTGATCAGGGGCGTCGTGCCAGAGGAAACCCGCCCCGATGAGCACCACCGAGGCGGGTCTTTTTCCATGTGTCGTCGCGGCTTCCCAGGGAACGCAACAAAGGGCACCCGGACAACACACGGATCCGATCAACCCCTATTCCTCCCGTGTGCTATCCCGCGCCACGTCTTGAGCACCATCCTCGCTGCGAACTCAACGCCGAAGAAGACGCCAATAGCAGCGCCCCAGATGACGCCCATCAGAATTATTACACCTGTCACTTGCGTTCCCTCCCGCTCACCCAACAGGCAGCTGGAGCGATTACAGAAGGTATTTGCGGCTGTCTATTGTCAGGCGCTTTTTTGTTGACCAACTTCGGTCAACTCTTTTGCTGCACGGAGAACAACCCTCACCCAATATTGCATACCCTGCGCGAGGTTCGGCAGCTCCTTGATATAGTAGCCATTACCCTCGCGACCAACGACGCCTGCCCTCTCCATTCGTCGCAGTAGACGCGTCACTGTCGTGCGCGGGATTTTCAGTTCACGCGTGATCCTGCTTACTGTTGGCGCTTTATGACCGCAAAAGACATGGCATGTGATGAAAGAGCCTATCATCAGAATGTTGTAGTCCACCAACTCAGGGGGATAACTGTCGGTGTTCATGGCTCGCATGGCGTCGAGCCAGAGACGTGCGAGGATCGCACGCTGCTGCGCGATCATGGCATGTTGTCCGGATTTGTTTTCGCCACTTAGATGGTATGCAGTAGCCCCCGGAACTTTATCAGAATTGCTGTGGTTAGTTGTGAAATGCCCATGCGCCACGACCTTACATGGGTTTAACCTGCGACTGCTTTCGCCAGTAGACTGCGTTCGAGAACCCCCACGCCAGTTCCTGAGCGGCCATTGGATAGCAGTCGCTCTGGTGTTGGTCGTGTTGGGCTCGCAGTGTGGCTTGGGTTGGCCTGACGCCAGCAAAGTTATCCCAGGGCCTCAAGGCGACCTGCCAGCCACGCAGAGTACTGCCACGCAGGTCAATACGAGCATAACGAGACCAAACGTGCTTTGCGGGTCGTGGAACACCGGTGATCCTGAAGGCTGTTGAGAGCCCTAACGATCGCAGGTGACCAGCCTTCTACTCCGCGACCAAACAGCGTCCATTGGCCGCGTCCGCAATTGATCCGCCCCGACCCCGCAGAACTCCTTGATCCCCAAGAAGCCCGCACGTACCGTCAGCGCATCCTCGAACCCTGGGGGAGCCCCATGAGACGTAGGGATGTCCTCAGCCTTCTTGGCGGCGCGCCGGTGTCGTGGCCGGTTGCCCTAAGGGCGCAGCAGCCGGCCATGTGGGGCACGCATTTGCTGCGACGCACGATGCGCTTTGAGCATTTCTCCTCAGAACTGCGTATGCACGCGTCCACCAAATACGGAGACCGGACCACGGTCCCTGTTGTAAGCGGGGTTTGTGATGAACTGGTAATCGAAGGTAAGGCGCGTAAAAGGAGAGAAGGCATAGCTGTAGTATGCCTCGATTATGCGCTCGAGCCCGGGATTGGGCAGCTGGTCGTCGCCGACAAGGATTCCCAGGCCTCCGGCGTTGAGAAACTCCTGGTGGATGCTGGAGATGCGGTTGACCGTGGCGGCAATGCCGAGAGTGTCATTCGGCCGCCCCCATGGCTTGCCGAAGAACGAAACCCCTCCGGATACGGTGCGGTCAATGTCAGTAAAATCCCACGGCTCCACGCTGCCGTCGGCCCAGCCGGCACGGGCGAACACGCCAACGTACTGGGCAACTTGCTGCTCCAGGTTGATGCTCACGCCAGGCCGGCTCCGGTAGACGCGCACCGAGTTGATATCGGCGGGCTGTCCGGTGACTTGGGCGACCGCAATCGCATCCGCGAATTTGCCCGCCCGCCCACGGCTGAGAAAGCCCGTAACCTTGAGCTTGCCGGGCTGTCCCCACAGCTCGTGCCTTTCCTCGACTTCCCCGACCAACTGGAACTGATGGAAGCTGGAGTCGAGATCAATACCGTCGGGGCGGTCCCCGCCGGTCGGGGTTTTCGACAGATCGAAGAAGCCGCCGCGCAGCGTCCAGCGGCCCTGGTACCACTCCGCGGCTGCGCCATAGGTGTATCCCCAGCCATCGGCGGCGTAGTCGAACGTGCCGGTATTGACGTGTGACCAGTTCAGGAAATCGAGCTTGGGATTATTCGCGTACTTGTTTGTATCGAAAATGTCGGCAACGGAAAACCTGCCCATGGTCAGCACCAGTCGATTCTCCGTCTGCCTTCCGGCAAACTGACTGATGTCGGCGTCCACCTTCTCCGATTTGCCGCCGAGATCGATGGTCTGGCGGATGAACGCCCGTTGTATTCGTGTATAGGGGTAGACCGCGCCCACCCCGTAGGCTTCCGCACTTGTAAATCCGGCGACGCCGTGGGTTGATGCAAGCCCAAACCCCTGGTCAATCTCGGGCACGAACCACAATTCGGCGCCTTGCCACAGTCGCACGCCGGCATAGAGCGTCGTGTCGAAGATCTCACGCGGTCTTGGGCGGCCGGGAAGGCTATTAGTGCCGTCGTAAGGAGCGCGGAAGGCCGGATAGGTTTGCCCGCTGAAGGTCGCCTGGCCGTGGAAATTGACGAGGTCAGGGTCCGGCGTCGCCTGGACCTTTATTGGCGCCTTCCCTGCCATGTCGCCGAACCGATAGTTCAAGCCAACGCGCACCTGTTGCAGCGGGAAATCGGAATCATATCCCTGCCCTGCGTTTGGAAAGAACGTGCCGGTGTGGCCGTAGCGCGTGTACAGATATTCGAGACTCGCGGTCCAGTGCGGCTTGATCGGAAACTCGACGCCGCCGCCCGCTGCCCAGCCGAACCGCCACAACAAGGGCGAGTCGGTTGGGCCGCTGCCCAGTTGATTTACCGTCGATTGGTTGAAG
>DATBYX010000242.1:0-3379 GCA_036513475.1 Xanthobacteraceae bacterium
GAGCTCGAATTGAATGACGATCGTCGTCGCGCCGAGCGTGCTCAGAGAGGTGAGCTGCGTGACCCCGGGGATCTGTGCGAGTTGCCGCTCGAGCGGAGCGGCGACCGACGATGCCATGGTTTCGGCGCTCGACCCCTGAAAAGTGGCAGTGACCTGAATGGTGGGGAAGTCCACCTGCGGCAACGGGGCGACCGGCAGGAAGGGATAGGCGGCGAGACCCACGAATGCGAGCGCCGCCATGACCAGGGTGGTCGCGACCGGCCGGCGGATGAACGGTTCGGAAATGTTCACGAGGCTCTGCCCGATGCGGCCACGGGCGGTGATGCGATGGTCACCGGTGCACCGCGCTTGAGCTTGTATTGCCCGCCGGTGACCACGCGTTCCCCGTCATGCAGGCCTGATGACACGACGGCGAGGTCCTTCGTCGTCGGGCCGAGCTCGATGGGACGCGGCTCCGCCGTATTGGTGCCCGAGATCACCCACGCGAACAAGCCTTGCGGTCCGCGCTGGACCGCGGTGGGCGGCACGACAACGGCATTGCTGTAGGTCCCGAGCTGGAGGCGCGCATTGACGAACTCTCCCGGCCACAGCTTCTCATCCTGGTTCGGGAACATGGCCTTCAGCCGGATGGTGGCCGTGCTCTGATCGATGATGCTGTCGATCAGCAGCAGCTTTCCCGTGGCAAGCTCGCGGACATTGTCCTGATCGAAGGCGATGACTTCGACCGGTCCGCGCGCCATGGCGGCGCGCACATCGTCGAGCGCGCGTGCCGGCAAGGTGAACAATACGGCCGAGGGTTGCGTAAGGACCAAGGTCGCGATCGAGCCCTGGTCCGATGCGTGCACGATGTTTCCGGGATCGACCAGGCGCACTCCGATGCGACCGTCGCTCGGCGCCCTGACGCTCGCATAATCGAGATTGGTCTGAGCGGTTTCGATCATGGCGGCATCGGCATCAAGCGAGGCTTTGAGCTGATCCACGGTACCCTGCTGGCGATCGACGTTCTGCTGGCTTTCGATGTTTTTGAGCACCAGGGTCTTGAAGCGCTCGAGGTCTTTTTGGGCGCTGACCAGGAGCGCCTGATCCTGAGCCTTCTTTGCTTTCGCCTGGTCAAGCGCTGCCTGGAAGAGCCGCGGATCGATCTGTGCCAGCAGATCGCCCTTCTTGACGTGTTGCCCTTCCGTAAAAAACACCTCCTGCAACTTGCCATCGACCTGCGAGTGGATGCCGACGGTAAAGGAAGCCTGCACCGTCCCCAGGCCGGTGAGGTAGATCGGAACGTCCTGTTGTGCCGCAACCGCGATGCTGACCGGCACCCCGAGGGCTGCGGGAGATCTCGCGGCATGCGCAGGAGAAGGGCCCTGCGTCGCATACCAGTAAACCCCCGCAGCAACGACAACGATAGTCAGGCAAAGCGCGCCGAGCGCAACCCGCCGCCGACTCCCGAACCTTGTATGCCCCATTGCGACCACGTTTGATCCTCGACCGAGTTCCCCAAGTCAACCTAACCATTATCTGCGTGCTCTCAAGTTACGTTTATGTTAGGAGCGAATTAGGGCAAGCTGTTGCTTTTACGCGTTATTTATGGCCTCCGGCCGCAGTCGGACCCAGACCGGGCACGCCGCGGTCCGGGCGATGAAAATTCATCGGGTGCACGTCCGTCTTGAGGGGACGGATCAGGAAAAGAAATGCGAAGAATTCCTAATGAAAGCGCTAATCTGTTTGAGGGGTTATAGCTGCGCCGCTATTTTCGTGACAATTTTCCGAGCCGCGAAGCGAGACTCACATTGGCACAATCGAAAGTTTCTTTGGACGATATGGGCTTTTAACCGATTTCGTGACTAAGAAAGGCGACACGATCGAAAGTCGAAACACGAACTGGGCATTGAATCCCCCTGGGATCGCGAGCCTGCCGCGGTGAGCTCGCGCGCGTCATCCCGGGGCGCCACCAGGTCGGTTTCGCCACTTGCCGCCGGGCTCAAAATCGACAAACTGACACTCAATGCTTTACAACTTGCTGGCCGAAGAGGCCACAACCTAAAGAGAGCACCGTGTTGGCTTGAGCCACGATCGGCATGCCCGACAATTGCAAGAAGATTGGATAAGCAATGAGAGCGCAGTACCGCTTTGCAGCAGGCAGTATTTGTCTTTTATTGTTACAGAGCATCGGAGGTTTTTGTGCCAACACTGGGTTTGCCCAGCTTGCCCCGGCTGTTGTCGCCGCTGCTCAAGACCTGCCTAGCCGTGCCCCTGCATTAGCTGTACCCAATGAGGTACTCGTAATCTTCCGCCACGACGCGCCCCAGAACGTGGAAGATTTTGCGCGAGACTACCGTCTCGTCCATGTCGAGTCCTACTCCGACAGCCTCCTTGAGAGGACGGTTCACCATTTCCGGATAAGCAGTGGCGGCGTGCCCGTCGCAGACTTGCCGAGCCGCAACCGAATGCGGTCTACCTCTCCCCGCTCCGAACAGTCGCGCAAAAAAGACGATGAGTCCTCCCAGGAAAAAGTCGATGCAGCCCGCATGGACGAATATATCTCATCGCTGTCGAGCGATCCACGCATAGAATATGTGCAGCCAAATTACATTTACGAGCGGAAGGACGATCGTTCGCGGCCGGAGCATTCGAAGATTGGTTCTCAAGGCCAGTATGTCCTTACGACGCTCAGAATCAAGGAGGCTCACCGTCTCGCAACCGGTGCCAGGATAAAAATAGCTGTGATCGACTCCGAGATCGATGCAACACACCCGGAGCTGCAAGGAGCCGTAGAGACAGAGTTCAAGGTCGTCGGGAACTCAGGTGGACCAGATAAGCATGGGACCGCAATTGCCGGCGCGATTGTCTCGCACGGTGATCTTCTCGGCGTTGCCCCAGCTGCGCGCATTCTCGCAGTCAGGGCGTTCAGCGATGCTGGTGGGACAACGCTCACAATAACCCGCGGCATAAATTGGAGCTTCCAATCCGGCGCGCGCATCATCAATATGAGCTTTGCAGGCCCTGAGGATCCTTTGCTGCATCGAGAGGTTACGGCGGCTTACAACAGAGGCCTGATCCTGGTCGCAGCGGCCGGCAATGCGGGTGCAGACTCTCCACCAATGTACCCGGCTGCTTACCCGGAAGTGATCGCCGTGACGGCTACCGATTCCGATGATCGGGTATTCCAGCAGGCAAACACCGGCCGGTACGTCGCGATCGCAGCGCCCGGTGTGGAGATTGTGGCGCCTCATCCAGGCGGGACTTATCAGTACTCAACCGGTACATCGATTGCCGCTGCGCACGTGAGTGGCGTCGCCGCTTTGCTTCTCGAGCGAAATCCCCGGCTGAGCGCCGATGAAATTCGAAGCATTCTGGTGGCAACCGCCGATAAGGTAAAAAC
>DATBYX010000243.1:0-14014 GCA_036513475.1 Xanthobacteraceae bacterium
GTTGTCCATGGTGATGATGGACACCCGTTTGAGCTTGAGATCGTCGCTCACGAATTTCGCACCCGCGCGTCCCTGCGGCGGACCGAGGTGAACGCCGCGGAAGACATAATCGCCGCTGCGTGTGATGTCGGGATGGACGCCGTAGGCGGAGATGAACGGCACGCTCGCGCGCTGAAAGATCGGCGCCGCCGCGCGCCCCGACGCGGAGTAGCTCCCGGAGACGGCAAATTTCACGCCATCCTGGCCGATGAGCTTGTTCGCGGTGAAGACAGCCTCCTCGGTCTTCGCCTGATCGTCGTAGGTCACGAGCTCGATCTTTTGCCCGACGACGCCACCGGCCGCATTCATCTTGTCCCTCGCCATCTCGGCCGCGATCTTGGCGGAGACGCCGTCGGTCGCCGCGGCGCCGGTGAGCGGCGCCTGGAACCCGATCTTGATCTGGGCGTGCGCCGGCCAAGTCAGCACCAACGCCAAAAAGAGCGGCAGCATGCACCAGCGCCGTAACTGCGCACCCATCCGAAGATATCGTGTGCGACGATGCAGCATGGGGACTTCTCCGCGTTTCGATTACAGCCGGCCGCCGCACTCGGCTTGCGCAGCCCACGGGGCGCATTCGCCACCATGGCCCGCACCGCAACCCAGTTCAATATAGCGGTAGCTGAGTAGGGTGGGCAAAAGTGGGCATTGCGCGGTGGTGCCGCGTGCACGTGACGGCCGTCTTTGCCCATCTTACCGCACTTACGGAGCGTCACCCGGGCCGTAACCGCGACGCCCCGGAATGGCACAGTGGGGAGGAGCCCCACCCCCGCATTTGAACCAATCCACCCGCCGCGGCGACCAATCACTGAGAGCCGCGACCGGCGATCGGGCCGGGGGCGAAGTGGTTCGATTGGTAAGATTGGGGGCGTTCATGCGCATACAGAGAGCGCTTTGGCTCGACTGCGATCTGGGCTCGCTCATGGTGCTCGTGATCGGGGTCTGCGCCGTTTCGCTGCTCGCCTTCGGCGGTTTCTAAACCCTCCAACTCGCGCTGTTGTTGCATGGCACGGACGCCATCGTCCGCGCAGAGTGCAGATCCGTATCTTGGGAGAAGATCCTATGCGTGGCTCACGTTATGACCACATCCTGGCAAGCACGGCCCTCGCCCTGATACTTGCTGCCCCGTTTGGGGGTGTGGCGCGCGACCTCGACGTGGTCGCCGGCGAGCCCGCGACCAAACTAGCCGCCGTGCCTATGGCAGCCGAAAATGCCCAGACTGCAGGGCCAGCGCCTGCTGTTGCGCCTGCTCCCGCTTCTGTTCCCGCTGCAGCACCGGCGCATGAGCCCCAGGCCGCGCCTGCCGGCACCGCCGATCCGGCGGCGGGCATGGAGCAGACCGCCACGCCCGATCCCTTGGCCTCGCTCTCTCCTGCCGACCGCGCGGTTGCAGAGAAGATCCGCGATCTTCTGGCAACCAGATCGGAGAAGATTTTCAGCAACAAGAAGGAGCGCGCCGCGGCGGAGGCGTTTTATCAGAATCGTAATCTCAAACCCCTGTGGCTCGACGAGGGGGTCGAGAATCCGAGCGCGAAATCGGCGATCGCGCGCTTGAAGCACGCCGATGCGGACGGGCTTGATCCAAGCGAATACAAGACGCCCGATTTTGCCGTGCTTGCTCCAGACAGCCTGGCCGAAGCCGAACTGAAGCTCACGCAGACCGTGCTCACCTATGCGCGACATGTGCAGGCCGGGCGGTTTCCTTATACCCGCGTGAGCCGCAACATGGAGTTGCCGCAGGCGCCGCCTGATCCCGCGGAGATCCTGCGCAGCATCGCTGATACCCCGGATGCAGGCAAAGCACTCGACGCGTTCAGCCCGCAGCACGAGCCCTATCAGAAGCTCAAGGCCGCGCTGGCGGAGCTGCGCAGCCGGCCGGGTGTTGCGAAAGGGGAAGTTGCGCGGCAGATCGATATGGTGCTCGCGAACATGGAGCGCTGGCGATGGTATCCGCGCGATCTCGGCAGCGCCCATGTGCTGGTGAACCAGCCGGATTTCACGCTCAAGGTCATGCACAACGGCGCCCAGGTGTGGACCACCCGCATCGTGATCGGCAAGCCCGGCATGCCGACGCCGCTCCTGAGCGAGACAATGAAATACCTCACCATCAATCCAACCTGGCACGTGCCGCCATCGATCGTGCACAATGAATATCTGCCGGCACTGGCGCAGGATCCCACCGTGCTCTCCCGCATGGGCCTGCGCGTGAGCTATCACGGCGGCGACGTCGAGATCACCCAACCTCCGGGCGACGGCAACGCGCTCGGGCGCATCCGGTTCAGTTTCCCGAACCGGTTCCTGGTCTATCAGCACGACACCCCGGACAAACACATGTTTGCGGACGAGGTGCGCGCGTACAGCCACGGCTGCATGCGCGTACAGGACCCGGCCAAATATGCGGAGGTCCTTCTCAAGATCGCGCGTCCCGGCGAGCACTGGACGGCGGAGAGGATCAAGAGCATGTTCGGCAGCAACGAGCAGGACATTCAGCTCCAGCAGGCGCAGATCTGGGTCCACCTCACGTATCAGACGGCCTTTGTCGACAGCGCCGGCAAGCTGCAGACGCGCCGAGATGTCTACAATCTGGACAGCCGCACGCTTGCAGCGATCAAGCGGGAGCGCGGCGTCATCGAGCCCGCCCAGGACCGCAAGGAAGAGCAAGTCGCGTCCTCTTCCTCCGGCACCCGCAAGGTCGTGCGAACCTCGCGCAACGGGTCCCCGTTCCAATCGATGTTCTACGATACGCCGAGTTATGCACCCGCTTACGCCCCGACCTCCGGCAGGCCGTTCCCGCCCCGCGTGATATATCGCTGACCAGGGGCGCATCGGTCCCCCACCCCGTAGGGGCGACGCATGCGTCGCCCTGCAAATCACAGCCACGCATGTCGAAACAGGGCGAGGCACGCCTCGCCCCTACGAAGATCTCGTTAAATCCGTAGGGCGACGCATGCGTCGCCCTACGGCGACAGGGTGCATGTCGAAACAGGGCGAGGCATGCCTCGCCCCGACGATGCGCATATCCTCTCGCTATTGTGTTAGCTGAACCAGAAGGAAAGCCATCGCCCTGGCGAGCGAGTTGGCACGCGACCGTTCTGCCGCGAGCATCCCGACGTAGTGAAGCTTGCGCGGTTGCGGCGCCATCCCCATGCGCGCGAGGAGGTACGCCGCTTTGCCCGAGCTGGTGAAGCGGTGGCTCTTCGCAATCGCTCGACTGCCGCTGCATTTTGCCGCTCCTTTCCGACCAGACACGACAACAAGCATAGCACGTGCGTTACTGTGCAAAGGTGACCCAGGTCACACTGCCGCCATGCCATGCTGCTGACACACGCCGTTGCTGTCACTGCGTCAGGTGTACGGGCGGGTTTGAAACCGCCCTACACGTCGCCAAACGGAACTTGGCGGGGGCGACGCATCGTATCGCCCTCGCGGCGACAGGGTGCATGTGGAAATAGGGCGAGGCATGCTCGCCCCTACGAAGGGAAAACGGCCGAAGGAGTGCAAGGAAATGGCCAAGGTCATGTTCACACCCAACATCCAGCGCCATGTGCCCTGTCCGGAAACGCACGCCGCCGGATGCACGGTGGGCGAGGTTCTGGCAAATGTCTTCGCAGTGAATCCGGACGCGCGCGGTTACGTGCTCGATGACCAATCGGCGTTGCGCAAGCACATCACGGTGTTCGTCGATGGGACGATGATCCGCGACCGCACGCGTCTTGCCGACGCGGTCGGCGAGGCCAGCACTGTCTATGTTTTCCAGGCTCTCTCAGGGGGATGAATGATGAGCGACAGGCTTATGGTTTCGACCCGCAAGGGACTGTTCACGGTAACGCGCCGAGGCGGCAGCTGGGAGATCGCGGAGGTCGACTTTCTCGGCGACAATGTCACGCTCACGCTGACCGATCGGCGCGACGGGCTGGAGTATGCGGCGCTGGACCACGGTCACTTCGGGGTCAAGGTCCACCGTTCGACGGGGAACGGTTGGGAGGAGATCGCCGCTCCTGTCTATCCGCCCAAGCCGGAGGGCTACGAGGAGCTAGACATGTGGGGCCGTCCGCTCAACTGGAGCACGGCGCGGATCTGGGCGCTGGCGGCCGGCGGTGCCGACGAGCCCGGGACCATCTGGTGTGGAACCCTGCCCGGCGGCCTCTTCCGCTCGATCGACCACGGGAAGAGCTGGGAGATGGTCCGTTCGCTCTGGGAGCATCCCAAGCGCAAGCAGTGGATGGGAGGCGGAGCCGACCTGCCGGGAATCCATTCCATCTGCGTGGACCCGCGCGATTCGAAACGCGTGTGGATTGCGGTCTCGACCGGCGGCGTCTGGTTCACGCAGGACCGGGGTGCGAGCTGGGCGCAGCGGGGCGAGGGCATGCGGGCAGAGCACGTCCCGCCGGAGCTCACCCACGATCCGATCGCGCAGGACGTGCACTGTCTGGCGCAATGTCCTGCCGCGCCGCAGCGCATGTGGGTGCAGCATCACAACGGAATTTTTGTCTCCTCCGACGAGGGAAAAACGTTCAGCGAGATCACCGGAGTCGAGCCGTCGACGTTCGGCTTTGCCGTGGTCGTGCACCCGCGCGATCCGGATACGGCCTGGTTCGTGCCCGAGATCAAGGACGAGAAACGCATCCCGCGCGAGGGCAAGCTCGCGGTCACGCGCACCCGCGACGGCGGCAAGAGCTTCGAGGTCCTCACCAAGGGTCTCCCCCAGTCGCACGCTTATGATGTCGTGTACCGGCATGCGCTCGCGCTCGATAACACCGGCGAGCGGCTCGCCTTCGGCTCCACCACCGGAGGGCTGTGGGTGAGCGAGGACCAGGGCGACAGCTGGGCATGCGTCAGCCACACCCTGCCGCCGGTCTATGCGGTGCGATTTGGATGAGATCGAATTTATCTGCAGATGGGCGGCCTTGATGACTGCGCTCCACTTGGCCGCTTCGGTGTCGATATGGGCCGCGAATTCTTTCGGGCTCCCGGTGATGATGTTGAGGAAATTCTTAGCTCCGTGGCAGGTTGCATCCCGGCAGAATTTTGGTGTTGTGTTTTCTGAGGCCTCATACACTCAACGTCATTCCGGGCTCCCTCGCTACGCTCGGGCCCCGGAATGACAAAATCAACTCATCAGTCGCGACATTAGCCGCCGTTTCCACGCCTGAGCTCCTGCCCGGCGGCGACGATGGCTGTGATGATATTGGCGTAGCCGGTGCAGCGGCAGATCTGGCCGCTGAGCTCGTGACGAACGGCTTGCGCCTCTGGGCTGGGCAGGCGCAGCAGGATGTCGCGCGCCGTCACCAACATGCCCGGCGTGCAAAATCCGCATTGCAGCGCGTGGCACGCGTGAAAATGCCGGCGCAGCACCTCCATGATCCGGTCGTCGGCAAAGCCTTCCAGCGTCTGCACGGATTTTCCATCGCACATAATGGCGAGCCGCAGACACGAGCGCGTCACCCTCCCGTCGACGAGCACCGTGCAGGCGCCGCAGGCGCCCTGCTCGCACCCGAGATGAGTTGCGGTCAGGCGGCAGCGTTCGCGCAGAAAGTCCGCAAGACTTTCCCGCGGCTCGATGTCAGTCACGAGCCTGGCGCCATTCACAGTGACCGCCACGGACGTCATCGGCTGCGCATGTCCCGCACCGCTCGCAGGAGTGTCGACGCGTGCAAGCGCCGCGAATAGGAATCCGCCTCGGGCACGAGCGCTGCCAGGTCCTGTGCGATCGCGGCCCGCAGCATATCGTCCGAGCTTGCTCCGGAACTAACCTGCTTTGCGACGGCCGGCAGCAAGCATGCGCGTGGCCCGGCCGCGGCAAGCGCCACCGCTGCCGGTCCGCCGTTGCCCGGTTCAACGACAATGGCGATCGAGCTCGCGAACGCCCCGCTCTTGCGCGCCACCTTGGATGATCCCCAGCGCAGCGGCGCCTGCGGACGCTTGAGGTCAAACCCGAGGATGATTTCGTCCTTCTCGAGGGACGTCGTGTATTGCCCGCGAACGAAGTCGCTGACCGGCTCGGACCGTGTGCCGTTCCGGGTCGCGATCCGCACATTGGCCCCGAGCGCGATCAGGCAGACCGGCCAATCGGCGGCAGGATCGGCAAGCGCAACACTGCCGCCGATCGTGCCGTAGTTGCGGATGGCGCGATACGAAATTCCCGATGCTACGTGCTGCATCAACCCGCCGAACAGATCGGGCAACTTGCCGTCCTCGATATCGGAATGCGTTGTGAGGGCTCCGATGCGGAGGCCCTCCGCGGTTTCGCCCGTTTCCTTAAGCTCCTCCAGTCCTCCGACATCGACCAGAAGGTCGGGCTGGGCGATCCTCAAATTGAGCAGCGGTATGAGCGACTGGCCGCCCGCAATCACCGCCATGGACGTTCCCGCCCGAGCCAATAGCTCAATGGCCTCCGGAACCGTCTTCGGCCTGACGTACTCAAATGCCGCGGGTTTCATGCGCGCGAGGCTTGTACGCGCCGCGCCAGGTCGATGGCTTCGGACACCCGCCGTGGCGTGAGGGGCGTCTCGTTGAAGCTTGCGCCGATGTCCCGAAATGCGTCGGCAATGGCATTGGCGATCGCTGCCGGGGGCGCGATGGCCCCGCCTTCGCCTAGGCCTTTCACGCCGTATTCGGTGGTAAGCGCAGGAGAGACGAGATGCTCGATGCGGACGGACGGAATTTCCGGAGCGCATGGCACCATGTAGTCGGCGAATGTGATGGCAAGAGGTTGCCCGAGATCGTCATAGGGAATCTCTTCATAGAGGGCTGTGCCGATGCCCTGGGCGATGCCCCCTTGCACCTGACCATCGACGATCATCGGGTTGATCATTGTGCCGCAGTCCTCGGCTACCACATAGTCGAGGAGCTCGGTCACGCCGCTCTCAGGCTCGACCGCGACGACCACGGCATGGGTGCCATAGGCGAACACGCCTCCCGAATCCGTCGGCTCATACGTGGCGACGGTTTCCAGCAAAGGAGCCATGCCAGTCGGCAACTGGTCCGGCCGCGCGTTTGCGGCAAAGGCAATCTCGGCAAAACTGACACTTGCGGAGGCCCCATGCACTATCCCTGCCTCGATCCGTGTCGCGTCAAATTCGGTCTGTAGGAGATGCGCGCCAATGCGCCGGATCTTTTCGGCGAGCGCGCGGGTCGCCTTGCCCACCGCGCCGCCAGCAAAGACGATGGAGCGCGACGCGAAGGTACCAAATCCGTAGGGGCCCACCGACGTATCGCCGTAGCGGACGGAGATTTGTCCGGGATCGATGCCGAGCTCATGCGCCGCGATCTGCGCCAGCGATGTCTCGTGCCCTTGCCCGTGGTTCTGCACACCCACAAAGAGGAGCACGCTGCCGTCCGGGAGCATGCGCGCATTGGCGGATTCGTATCCGGGTATGACACGGAACTTGCGTTTGGCGAATTCCACGATGCCGTGACCGCTTTGCTCCGTGTAGAAAGCAAACCCGACACCGATCCTGCGTCCATCAGGCTCGCCTGCAGCTTGGCGCTCGCGGACGGCCGTGAGCTCGATCTTCTCGCGCGCTATGTCGAGGCAGGAAACATAATCGCCGGTGTCGAGCTTCATTCCGGCCGCCGTCCGGTAGGGAAGCTCCGGGGCGGTCACGATGTTCTGTCGGCGCAGATCGAACGGCTCGCGGCCAAGCTCGCGTGCCACTTCATCTACCAGCCGTTCCAGTGCAAAGGTGGCCCCTGGCCGCGCGACGCCGCGATACGGGCCCATCGGCGCCTTGTTGGTAGCGACCGTATGCGCGTTGAGCTTCAAATGCCGCATGCGATAGGGCCCGGTCAGGTTGCGGGACGCCATGCTCGCTTCCTGAAAGGCGCCCGTGGGCCACAAAGCGTAGGCCCCCGCGTCGATATAGATGTCGCCCTCGATCCCCAGGAGCGTGCCATCCCGCTCGGCACAAATAACCAGATCGTAGGTATGGTCCCGAGCATGCGGCGAAGCGAGGAGATGCTCGCGTCGATCCTCGATCCATCGCACGGGATGCCCGACCTTCATCGCGATCGCGGCGACTGCAACGTCCTCCGGCATGATCCGGTTCTTCCCGCCGAAGCCGCCTCCGACATCGGGCGCTATGACACGCACCTTGTGTTCCGGAATCCCCAGCATGCGGGAGAGCGCCAGTCGCTTCACCTGGCCACCCTGGGTGGAGAGATAGACGACCAGCTCATCCAGGCGACGGTCCCAGTAGGCGAGCACGCCTCGCCCTTCCAGCGAGACGGTGGCCTGTCGGTTGAGCCTTAGGCGGCGGCGGAGACGAATGGGCGCCGAGGCAAGCGTCTCCGGATTGCCTTCCATCACGGTCGTGCTGATATAGGCGTTGCTCGGCCACTCCTCGAACACGCGTGGGCTCTCGGGCCGCATAGCGGCGACGACATCGATCACGGCGGGCAATTCCTCGAGCTCGACATCGACCTTATCGGCCAGATCCTCGGCCTGCGCCCGCGTCGGCATCACGCAGGCGGCGAGTGTCTGCCCCACGTAGCGCACGCAATCGTCTGCGAGCGGAGGATAAGGACTGTGGCGATGCGCCGAGAGTTCGGGGCCGGCCTCGAGAATCTTGATGGGCCCGATGTCGGCGAGCGTGAAAATGCGTGCGGCAGCGTGCGCGGGTTTGCTCACGCGGCAGACGCGGGCATGCGCCAGTGGACTGCGCACGAAGGCAACGTCCTGAACGCCGGGCACCTGGACGTCCGCGATGAACATGCCGTGACCGTAAAGATGGCGGGCATCCTCTTTGCGCAAGAGGCTTGCGCCGATCCAGCCGTCCGCTCCCGCTCGTTCATTCATCCCCATGTCCCTTGACGTACACTTTCTTGCAGCGGATGCATATCGCCCCGGCAATGGAGGTTGGCGGAGCTTTTTGATGACGACGACGCTTACTCACTCCTCCGGCAAAGCCGGCTCGCAGATCGGACGATCGATCCCTCGTCTCGAAGGCCGCGACAAGGTCACCGGCCAGGCCGAATATACCCATCTCATGCGGCTGCCGGGCATGCTGCATGCCAAGCTGTTCCGCAGCACAGTCGCGCACGGGCGCATCAACTCCGTCGACACCAGCGTGGCAAAACAGCTGCCGGGAGTGCTCCATGTCGTTACCATCGACGACATCAAGCAAGTCATTCCGGATCCGTATTACGGCCCGGCATTTCACGACCAGCCCATCCTGGCGGATGGCCGGGTACGTTTCGTGGGCGAGCCGGTCGCCGTGGTCCTGGCGCGCGACCCGCACGTTGCGGAGCAGGCAGTGCAGCTCATCAGCGCGGAGTACGAAGAGCTGCCCGCGATCTATGACGAGGTGGAGGCATTCACCGCGCGCACTTTCGTCCATGACGAGCTCAAGCCAGCCGCAACCTTCCCCGACCTCAAGCACCTGAAAGGCGTCAGCGGCACCAACATCGCGCTCGATTACCGGCTGCGCCGCGGCGATTTCGAAAACGCCTATGCCGCCGCCGCGCACAAGTTCGAGCACGAGTTCAAGACGCAAAAAGCGCTGCACCTCCCGTTCGAGCCGTTCGTCACGATTGGCGACTGGCGAGCTGATGGCGTCACCATTCACACGGCCTCGCAGGGTCCTTCATTCGTGCGCATCGAGATCGCACGGCTGCTCGGCTGGCCGGAAAACAAGGTGCGGGTCAAAGTACCCTATCTCGGCAGCGGCTATGGCGCGAAGCTCTACATCAAGCTCGAGGCACTCGCGGTCGCACTGTCCATGATCGCGCGCAAGCCGGTGAAGGTCGCCGCTACCATGGAAGAGATGTTCTATCAGATCACCAAGCACCCGAGCACGTTCCGCATCAAGAGCGGGGTCGACAAGGACGGCAGGATCGTCGCACGCAAATGCGAGGTGTTCTGGAACGGCGGTGCCTATGCCGACATCGGACCGCGGGTGACGCAGAAGGCCGGGTTGACTGCTTCCGGTCCTTACAACATCGACAATGTGTGGATCGATTCCTACGCCCTCTATACCAACATGACCCCGGCCGGCTCGCTGCGCGGCTTCGGCCTGCCGCAAATCGCATGGGCCTACGAGAGCCAGATGGACATCATGGCGCGGGCGCTCCAGCTCGATCCGGCCGAGTTCCGTCGCAGAAATCTCCTGCGCGAAGGCGGGGTGCATGCAACAGGGCAGGCGATCGTCGATGCGCCGCTCGATAAGGTGTTGAGCACGATCCTCGACAGGATCGGATGGAGCAGTCCGTTCGACCGCGGCAGCGGCACGCTGCGGCGCGGACGCGGCTTTGGGGTTGCGATCAAGGCCATAACGTCGCCTACGACGTCGGTTGCGATCATCAACGTTGCGGCCGACGGCTCGGTTACGTTCTATTGCGGCACCGTCGACATGGGCCAGGGCTCCGACACGGCGCTCGCGCAGATGGTCGGTGAGGCGCTCAACGTTCCAGCTGAATCAGTCAAGATCGTGCACCCCGACACCGATGCGACCCCATACGACATGGGGACGCTCGGCTCGCGTTCGCTGTTTCATATGGGGCACGCGATCCAGCGCGCGGCCGAGGATGTGCGCAACAAGATTGCTGCACTGCGGAGAGATGTCGGCGAGGTCGAGGGCTCGAATACGCCGATCTCTGAGCTGTTCCGCAAGCGCTATGGGATGCAGGCCGGCAACATCATCGGCAGCGGTACGTTTCGGCCGGACTACGTGTCGCCCTCGCGCGAAACCGGGCAGAGCACGGCCGTGACGCCGTTTTGGATCGTTGCGGGGGCGGGTGCCGAGGTGGAGGTCGATACGGAAACCGGGCACATCAACATCGCGAAGCTGGTGAACGTGGTGGACGCCGGCAAGGCGATCAACCCGGCGATCGTTGCGACGCAGATCTCGGGCGGGGCAGTCATGCAGCTTGGCTTTACGCTCTTCGAGAAGATGCACCTCGACGCCGGACAGGTGGTCAATGCCTCGCTCGCCGACTACAAGATCCCGGGCTTTCGCGATCTTCCGGAGCGCATGGAAAATCTGCACGTCGAGCACGAGCAGTCAAACGGGCCGTTTGGTGCCAAAGGCGTCGGAGAAAGCTCCATGTTCTGCGTGTCGCCGGCGATCGCAAACGCGATCGAGGATGCGGCCGGCATCCGATTGACCCGACTGCCGCTTGATCCCGAAACCGTCTATCGCGCGCTGCGGGCCAAGGCCGGCAAGCCGCTCGAGGAGGGCTGAGGTGAGCACGAACGCGGTGTACTCCCCTCCTCCTTGTGGGCAAGGCTATCGCATTTGGGCTGTCGTCCCGGCCAAGCGAGACCGGCTGCGCCGGACTCGCGCGAGCCGGGACCCAGTAATCCGCGGCCGACGTGAATGCACGAACGGCTTTGGTTACTGGATTCCGGCTCTCGCTCGCCGAGCGAAGCCCGGCTCGCTCGGCCGGAATGACAGGCAAGAATGTTGCAGCATGGAGTACACGGAACGCGCTCCAGCATGAAAACACTCCCCAGAATTGGATTAATACTCACGGGTGGGACGATCGATTCCGTGGGAACGGACCGGCTGGATCTTGCCTGGTACATGGAGGCCGGAAAACGGCTCGGCGACGGCGAGTTGCTGGCGCAAGTTCCCGAGCTCGCGAAAATCGCGTCAGTTCAGGAAATTCCGTTCCGCCGTTTGCCCAGCCATGCTTTGATCGACAAGGACTGGCTCGAACTGGTGCGCAGGATTCACGCCATCCTGGGTCAGGATCAGGCCGACGGCATCGTCGTCACGCACGGGACCAACACCCTGGAAGAGACCGCCTATTTCCTCAATCTCACGCTGAAGACGGAGAAGCCGGTCGTGATCGTCGGCTCGATGCGGCCATCGTCCGCGATTAGCGCCGACGGTTATCTCAACATCATCAACGCCGTGCGGGTGGCAGTCGATCCGAGCTCGCGCGGTCGCGGCTGTCTGGTCGTGATGAACGACACGATCTTCAACGGGCGGGACGTCACCAAGACTTCGACCTATCGCGTGCAGGCATTCCAATCGCGCGATATGGGACCGCTGGGTTTCGCCGACGCGGACGGGAAGGTGATCTACTATCATCAGCCCACGCGAAAGCACACGGTGCACACGGAGTTCGATGTTCGCTCGGCGCAGTCGCTGCCGCGCGTCGATGTTGTCCTCTCGTACGTGGGCGCCGACGGCACCATGATCGAAGCCGCCGCCAATGCCGGAGCAAAAGGGATCGTCAGCTCAGCAACCGGCGCCGGCAGACCCACTCCCCTCGAGGACGCGGCGTTCGACAAGGCTTATGCGGAGAAAGGCGTGCTGATGTGCCTTTCCAGCCGCGTCGGCTCCGGCCGCGTGGTTCGCAGCCCGGGTTTGACGAAGCGCGGATTTGTGGCCGCGGATAACCTGCAGCCTTGGAAAGCACGCATCCTGCTTTCCTTGGCGCTGGCCAAGACCAATGACGCCGCGAAGATCCAGCAGATGTTCGACACATACTGACCTGCAAAAAAAGATCAGATCAATAACGGCAACTCAGCGAGGAGGTTTTCATGACGGCGGATCTGGTTCTGAAAAACGGCTGGGTGGTCACCCCGGAGGAAACCGTGCGCGGTGGCGTTGCGATCTCCAACGGCAAATTCGTCGCCATCGGAACCGATGAGTCCCTGCCGGAGGGCAAGGCCGTGATAGACTTGGCGGGAAAGCATATTCTCCCCGGTCTCATCGATGCGCACGTGCATTTCCGCGACCCGGGGGTGACCCACAAGGAGGACTTCGGCACCGGGTCAACGGCGGCGGTCTGCGGCGGAATCACCACCATCATCGACATGCCGAACCAGATCCCGCCGACCGAGAATGCGGAACAGGTGGGGGTCAAGAAGCGGATCGGCGAAACGAAGTCGCTGTGTGATTTTGCCGTCCTAGGCGTGGTGCACCAGACGAATGCCGACGATATCCTGCCGATGGCTAAGGCCGGCGCCATCGGTTACAAGATTTTTTTCGGAGAGACGATCGGCAACCTGCCCTTCCCCGACGACGGGATGTGCATCGAGGTCTTCTCGAACATCACGCAATCCAAAGTTCCTCTCTGCGTCCACGCCGAGAACCGCCAGATCCAGCATTACTGGACCAACAAGCTGAAAGCCGCGGGAAAAAACGACCCGATCTACTGGGAGGAGTCGCGGCCAGCCCTATGCGAGGCGGAATCGATCGCTCACATCATGTTCATGGCGGAGAATTTCGGAACCATGCTGCACATCGTGCACGCCAGCACCAAGCAGGCGGTGGAAATGGTGAGGAACGCCAAGGCGCGGGGGCTGCGCTTTACGGCGGAAACGCAGCCGCATTATCTCCTGCGAACCGCGAGCGACTTGGCCCAGGTCGGCCCGCTGTTGAAGATGAATCCTCCTGTGCGCTCCAAGGAACATCAGGACGCGCTCTGGGAAGGGTTGCTGGATGGCGCGATCGATATGCTGGCGACTGACCACTCGCCGCACACCCTCGAGGAGAAGGGCTGCGATATCAACGGGAAGATGAGCAAACCGGCGATCTGGGACTGTATCTCAGGCTTCTGCGGCGTCGAGACCGCGGTGCCGCTGTTGCTGACGCAAGTGAACAAGGGGCGTCTGAGCTTGAACCATTACGTCAAGCTCGCCAGCGAGAACCCGGCCAAGGTGTGGCAGATGTATCCGAAGAAGGGCGCCATCCGTGTCGGTTCCGACGGCGACGTGACCGTGGTCGACATGGAGAAGGAAATGACGATCGACCCGAACAAGCTCCACAGCAAGAACAAGCCGACCCCTTGGGGCGGCTGGAAGGTGAAGGGAGTCCCGATCTACACGATTGTTCGCGGCCACGTGCAAATGAAGAATGGCGAGCCGGTCGGCAACGTCATCGGCCAGATGCAGACCCCTATCCGCCACTGAACCCATGGGCTGCGCGCGTGCGCGAGGCCCGTGTCCCGGATGCGGTGCAGCGCGAGCGCATACACCAGCCCGTCCATGATCTGCGGTCGCAGGAAGCGCGAAGTGGTGCGCCGC
>DATBYX010000244.1:0-3799 GCA_036513475.1 Xanthobacteraceae bacterium
CGTCTCGGCGAGATCGATCTGGTGCCCCATGCGGTGCACCTTCGTCTGCAGATATTGGGCGCTCTCCAAGTGAGCGGGAGCGACCAGGGACTCCCGTGCGGTCACGGATACGCCCAAATGACGCAAGCCTTGGACCTTCGAGGGATTATTGGTGAGCAGCCGCACGGATCTCACGTTCAGATCGCGGAGCATGAGCGCTGCCAGGTCGTACCTCCTCTCGTCGGACTCGTGACCCAGCAGCAGGTTCGCATCAACGGTGTCGTGGCCCAGGTCCTGCAAATTATAGGCGCGGAGCTTGTCCAGGAGGCCAATTCCCCGGCCCTCCTGGCGCAAGTAGATCAGGACCCCCGACCCTTCCTGCGCGATACGCCTCAGCGCCAGGCGGAGTTGCGCTGAGCAGTCACACCGCAACGACCCCAGGATCTCCCCCGTGAAGCACTCCGAATGCACCCTGGTGAGCACGTCATCCCGTTCGGAAACGCCGCCCAGCACGAACGCAACGTGATCTTCGTTTGAGCCGTTGCGGTAGAGGTGCAAGGCGAAAGTCCCAAACTCAGTCGGGATCCTCGTCTCAGCAAGCTTGCGAGCCACTTTTACGGTAATCCCTCTCTGGACCGCTCTAGTGATGCTCCGGGAGATAGTCTGGCAGGAAGCCGGGTATTTCGGCATCGACGAGCCTGACAAGTTGCATCATACCGCGACCCTCGTGAGCCAGAATGTGACAGTGGAGCACGTACGTGCCGGTGAAGTCCACAAATTGGTGGCGAATCCGGGCCCTGCCGGGCGCCACCTGGCCGTTGACAGACGCTCCCGCGGGAACAGTAATCACGTCCAGCCACACTGGATCCGTGGCAGGCCAGTAGATGCTGTATGTGCCCCGCCAGCGCTGTCCTGCGGGTCGGGATACAGATCCGCTCATCCGTGTGTGATCACGACCTTGCCGAAATGGCTGCGGCCTTCGAAATGGCGAGGCTGCGTTGGCCTCGGCGAACGGGAATGTCCGGTCGATCACAGGGCGCAAGCGATGCTGCGCGATGGTCCGGTTCATTGCCTCGAAATCGGCGCGGCTTCCGACGTTGATCGCCCCGACCGTAATGCCCCGGCCGGTCAGCAATAACGGATCGAGCATCGCCCCCGATGGCGACAGGCTGCGCCGATCAGGCTGAGATGTCCGCCCACGGCCAAGGCCTTCAGCGATTTCGCGATCGTTCCCGGCCCACCGATCTCGACGACGCAATCGACGCCGCGGCCATCGGTCAACTCGCGCGCCTTCACGTCCCAATCCGGCGTCTCGGTGTAGTTGATCACCTCTGAGGCACCCAGCACGTTGAGCCGCTCGGCCTTTTCGGCGGTCGAGGTCGTCGCGATCACTCGGGCACCCAAGACCCGGGCAAATTGCAGCGCAAAAACCGAGACACCTCCCGAACCCTGCGTCAAGACGGTGTCGCCGGCGGTCACCCGACGATGGCCCGCCAGTGCGGCCCAGGCGGTCACTGCGGCGCAGGGCAAGGTCGCAGCTTCTTCGAAGGAGAGGTGGCTCGGCACAGGCACGAGCGCTTCCTCGCTCAACACGGCGTATTCCGCCAGCATCCCGTCAAGGTTGGCACCAAGCCGGTCGGTCAGGTAGTCGGCGCTCAACGGTCCGCCGAACCAGCGCGGATGGAAGGTGCCGATAACCCGGTCGCCCACCTTGACCAGTGTCACTCCTTCGCCAATGGCAGCGACCTCGCCCGCGCCGTCGGAAAGCGGCATGACGCCGAGCTTTGTTGGACCGCGACCGCCGCCTTTGAGGACCATCAGATCGCGGTAATTGAGCGAGCTCGCGCGCACTCGCGGCAGGATCTCGTTCGGCCCGGGCCTGGGATCTTCGCTCGATCGCAGCACGATCCCTTCACCTGCCATGCGCAATGCCGCTCTTCGGCAATATGGCGACCAGATGTTCCAGCGCCGCTTCGCGCCGCTCGTTGCGGCGCCGTAGCCGGCGCCATTGCGGGGGCGTGCCCAACGGCGTAAATTGGATGCCCGCGAATTGTGCTAACGGGAGGCGTCCATGATGACCCTCTATTATTCGCCGGGTGCGTCCTCGGTGATTCCGCATATTACGCTCGAAGAAATACGCGTGCCCTACCAACGCAAATTAATCAACTTGGCGAAGGGTGAACACAAGACCGACGCTTATTTGAAGATCAATCCTCACGGAAAGGTGCCGGCACTTTGCGTTGACGGCAATGTACTCACGGAAAACGTTGCCATCCTGACTTATCTCGCTAAACAGTTCCCTGATGCGCGACTGTTGCCGCAAAACCTGCTCGAAGAAGCTCGGTGCCTGTCGACCATGGCATGGTTCGCGAGCGCCGTTCATCCGACCTTCGCGCATATCATCAGGCCTGAGCGCTTTGCCAGTGACACCTCCGCGCAGCTCAATATGAAAGAGACGGCCCGCGAAACATTTTGGGCCCACTGCGAGGAAATAAATGGCTTGCTCGCAGGCAACGAATGGATGATGGGCGCGCAATATACAGTGTCCGATCCATACGCATTTTTCTTCTACGACCTGGGTTTGCGCATCAAACTGCCGGTGCGCGAGCTTGCCGCTTACACTGCGTTCAGTGAGCGTATGCTGCAACGCTCCGCGGTCCGAAGAGTGCGAGAGGTGGAGGAGGGCAGTCTCAGAGGTACAAATGCATGGGGCGGACCTTATTATCCTCACGAGCGCCGTGGATAAGTGATCAGCGAACTCGGCATAAAACCCCTGTATCGTTTGTCCAAAAGCGCGGCTTAGTTCAATACCGTGCAAAATGATATTCCTTTAGTCCCCCCAGTGCCCTCCCGGACAATGGTGATTTTGCAAGAGACCCACTTCCGTCGGTTTTGAAGTATCAGTCCCCCTAGGTGCATAGAGCCGGCTGCGCGGGACGTTGCCTTCGCAGTGGGAGCGCAAGGCGTGGGCTGGGCCGGGCACCCCGTCATCACGGACGCCAACGTCCTTCCTGCAGGTCGCGAAATTCACGCGTGAATCGGGCTCCCCGGCGGAGCAAGCGGGATTCGAACCGCTGGTCCCTCTCGCGACGGCGTCACTTGATTATCGCGGAGGAGAAGGGGCTGCAGGTCGATCAGGGTTATCTAAAAGGCGCCATTGCTTTTCACGGGGAGACCAGCGGTTCGAATCCCCCTCGCTCCAGCAGAGAGTCCGTGTCTCGCACAGACCCGGCCGTTGCACGTCGAACACTCCGGTTCTTCGCGCGGATGAACGATGCGGAAAAAATGCGGGGTACATAATTCCCAAACACGATCTAAACTCGTCGCATGCCCCGGAGAGCGGGAACGGCACGAATAAAGCCCGTCACCGTGGCCAATCGGGAGGAGGAAGAGATGCAAGCCTACCGCATCGACCGCTTCGGCTGTGATTCAGCACCGAAATGGAACCTCGACTAAACTCAACCTAACACTCTGATGACGCTACGAAAATGAGCATCATAGTAGGGTCCCCATCGGTGCCGATCGGGAGCCTACTGGAACCTGAATTCGCATAACGAAATCAAGCCTTTGATACACCCTCGTGGTGGGGTCCCGGTTCGATGCTGAAGCACAATCAAGACTTCCGGATTTCCGAAAGGATGCCGCAACTCCCAGACCAGAGAGGCCCGAAAGATGACCTCGATGGTAGACGCACGGCACCTACGCACTTACGCGTGAAACCCTCCGCCCCGCTGCGGGGGCCAACCGCCAAGTCCGCACACCCATTGGCGCACTCGTTCATAGGCCGAGGGTGGCTTAGAGACTATCTGTGATATAAGGG
>DATBYX010000245.1:0-2245 GCA_036513475.1 Xanthobacteraceae bacterium
CCGGTTCGGCCCGGAGCTTGCGGCAAGAAGATGCTCGAGCCGATCCTCCACCCACTTGACCGGACGGCCGGTGATGCGGGCGGCAATCGCCGCGAGCACGATGTAAGGAAATACCGAGAGCTTGATGCCGAAACTTCCGCCACTGTCCGGCGGAATGCGCAGGCGCAGCTTCGGGCCGGGCACGCGCAGCGCGCGCGCCATGACGGGATGGGTGCTGAACGGGCCCTGAAAATTCGCCAGCACGTCGTAGCTGCCGTCGGCCGAACGATACTCGGCAACCACGACATAGCATTCCATCGGGGTGAACGAGTTGCGCGGATATTCACATGTGAGGCGAACGCACGCGTCGGCACGCTCGAATGCGCTCTTGCAATCGCCGTAGGAGAATTTCCGTGCGGAGATCTCGTTGCCTCCCGCGCGCGGGTGCAACAGCGGCGCCGAGCGGTCGCAGGCCGCGCGCGGCTCCAGCACTGCTTCCTTGGCTTCGTACTCAATGCGCACGACCTCCGCTGCGTCTTCGGCCAGATAGCGGGAATCGGCGACCACAAGCGCGACCGGCTCGCCGACATAGCGCACGCGCTCGACGGCAAGCGACCACTGATCGATGGGCGCTTTGAGCGCAATCAGGAACGGATCGGAGAGCTTGCGGACATCCTCGCCGGTGATGACTGCCCAGACGCCCTCCTGCGCGAGGGCATCCGTCGCCTCGATGCTGATGATGCGCGCGTGAGCGTGCGGTGAGCGGATGACATGGGCGTGCAGCGTGCCCGCGGGCACCGGGAGGTCATCCGCGAATCGCCCACGGCCCGACAGCAGCGCGGGATCCTCCTTGCGAACGAGCGAAGTACCGAGGACCTCGCTCACGAGACGCACTTCACCATCGGGCACAGTTCCTGAAATCTATTCCGCCTTGAGGTTCGCGGCGCGAACCACTTTGCCCCATTTCTCCGTTTCTGCCGCGACCAATTTTCCGAACTCGAGCGGGGTGGTCGGCATCGGCTCGCCACCGAGCTCCGCCAGCCGTCCCTTGAGTGTCGGATTCGCCAGGACGGCGTTGAGCGCGGCATTGAGCGTGTCGACGATCTCCGGGGGCGTGCCCTTGGGCGCGGCAATTCCGTACCACACGACAGCCTCGTAACCCGGCACCGTCTCGCTGATTGTCGGCACGTCGGGGATGGCGGCGGAGCGCTTGCCTGCAGTTACGCCGAATGCCCGAAGCGTTCCGGCTTTGATGTGCTCGATCGACCCCGGCAGGTTGTCGAAGAGAACCTGAACGCGATTGGTCAGGAGATCCTGCAGCGCCGGCGCGGATCCGCGATAGGGTACATGCTGCATGCTGATGCCGGTCATCATCTTGAACAGCTCGCCGGACATGTGGACCGACGTGCCGATGCCGGAGGAAGCCATGTTGATCCTGCCGGGATTTGCTTTTGCATAATCGATGAACTCGGCAACGGTCCTCGCGGGCACCGAGGGGTGCACGACCATCACGTTGGTCAGCAGCATGGTCCCGCCGATCGGGGTGCTGTCGCGCAGAAAGTCGAAGGGGAGCTTCTCGTAGAGCGTCGCGTTGATGGCATTGTTCGGGGCCACAAATCCGATCGTGTAGCCGTCGGGCGGAGAGCTCAGCACGGCGCCCATTCCGATATTGCCGCCCGCGCCCAATCGGTTCTCGATGATGACTTGCTGGCCCAGCTGTTCCGACAGGTATTGGCCGATGAGTCGCGCCACGGTGTCGTTCGGTCCGCCGGCGGAGAACGACACGATCCAATGCACCGGTCGCGAAGGATAGGTCTCGGACCAAGCCGGACCAGAATGCACCGCAACCGCAATAGCAGCTGCCAGCGAATACAGAAGCTCGCGACGCGGGATTCTCATCTTTCCCACAACCCCTCCCGAACGATTCCAGGCGCAGGCTAGCAGGAAAGAACGCGGGACGGTATTCCCAGCCAGCATCTCCTCCAATTGGCAGCTAGCCCCGGTTAATCCGGCGAGCAATCGTCTCTATTGTCGCGATCCTAATCGGCGTGGCCTAGCCGCTTGGCGCCGATTGGAGCCTGGCCGGTTCGGCTTGACCGGCGCGCGACGAGCGTGTGAAGCTTTCCCATGCATGTGCAACAAATTTCAACAGCGGAGACCCCATGGCTACGAATCCGAAAGCAGTCGAGCTCGCGAAGCAAGGCAAAGTCGAATACGAGTGGGGCACGCTCTGGCCGCACTACCACAAGGAAAAGATGAACTGGGG
>DATBYX010000246.1:0-3305 GCA_036513475.1 Xanthobacteraceae bacterium
ATGTGCTCGTGGTGCGCGTGCACAAGCTCGTGCCGCATTCAGTGTGGTCAAAACGCTTCGAGCTGATAAACGACTTCGAAACAGTGCTGTCGCGCAACGGAACCACTATCCTGAAATTCTTCCTCCATATCAGCCCCGAGGAGCAGTTGCTGCGCTTCAACCAGCGACTCGATGATCCGTCGCGGCGTTGGAAGATCAGCGAAAGCGACTACTCCGAGCGCGAGTTGTGGCCGCAATACATCGACGCCTATCAGGATGCCATGGCTTTGACCAGCACCAAGCGTGCGCCGTGGCACGTCATTCCGGCAAACCACAAGTGGTTCCGCAACCTTGCGATATCGCAGATCATCGCCGATACGATGGATCGGATGGGCTTGCAGCTGCCGCCCACGCGCGTGGACATCGCGGACATCCGCCGCAAGTACCACGCGGCCGAGCGCGCGGCCAAAAACGGCGAGAAGCGCCGTAATAAGGCGGGTGAGAAGGGCAAATAGCGCAACCGAAATGGCGAACATCACGAGCGCCGTCCGACTGTCTTGCGTCGCGTTGCTGCTCGCATTGGGGCTTGCGGAATGCTCGTCGGACGGAGCGCCTGTCGCCGAGAGGGACTACGCGACAAAGATCGTCGGACAGTGGCAGGGCACAGTCGGAGACGTGAACGAGGCAATCACGTTCGGCGCCGACGGAAAGTTCGTATCGCAGGTGCGACATCGCGGCTTCATCAGCAACACTCTTGGCCAGGGTGTCACGGGTACGATCCGAGGGACGTGGGTTATTCAAGAAAAATCCATAACACTGAAAATCGACAGTGCCGAGAATGAGCGCGTCTTGAACAAGCAGAGCATGAGCACGATCGAGGCCTTCAGGCCGAATGAGCTTGTCGTGAAAAGCGATGGCGGGGGTACTGCAACGTTCGTGCGCGTGCTGTAGAGCATGAGTCCGACAGGCCGCGTTCGGGCTTGATCCGACTGCGCAAAATCGGCTGACGCTGCTTTCACCATCACCTAATAAGGAGCACCCGCGATGAAACTTGCCGAAGTTCGTGCGAACGCCTTTGCAATGCCGCTCACGAACCCGGCTTACCCCCGAGGCCCGTACAAGTTTTACGACCGGGAGTTCGTCGTGATCACCTATCGTACCGATCCGGATGCGCTGCGCGCGGTCGTGCCGGAGCCGCTGGAGGTCGCAGGGGACACCGTCAATTACGAGTTCATCCGCATGCCCGACTCCACCGGATTCGGCGATTACACGGAAACAGGCCAGGTCATTCCGGTGCGATTCCGCGGGTCCGATGGCGTGAGCCAGGAGGGTGGGTATGTGCATGCGATGTATCTCGATGACAATTCGCCTATCGCCGGCGGCCGGGAGATCTGGGGATTCCCGAAGAAGCTCGCTACTCCCAAGATATCGCACGAGAACGAGACTCTCGTGTGTACGTTGCATTATGGCTCGGTGCTCTGTGTCTCGGCGACGATGGGCTACAAACATCATGAGATCGATCGCGAGCCCCTGCTCAAAAGCCTTGCCAAACCGAACTTCATGATCAAGATCATTCCGCACGTCGATTGCGGGCCGCGCGTCTGCGAGCTGGTGCGCTACTACCTGGAGGATGTGACGCTCAAGGGTGCGTGGCGGGGCCCCGCGGCCCTGCAGATGTTCGAGCACGCCCAATGCGATGTTGCGCGACTTCCCGTGCGCGAGGTGGTGTCCGCCTCGCATTTCGTCACTGATCTTACCCTCGGCCTAGGCGAGGTCGTGTTCGACTACTTGAAGCAGGCGTGACGGACCTCGCAGCACAGCAGAAAAGGAGACGATCTTGGCACGTTTCGACGGACGAGTAGCAATCATCACCGGCTCCGCGAGCGGGATCGGCAAGCAGGTCGCGCTACGGCTTGCCGCCGAGGGCGGCATCCCGGTCATCGCGGATCTTGACCTCAAGGGGGCGGAAGCAACCGCTGGGGAAATCAGAGCGGGCAAGGCGGATGCCTTCGCAGTCGCCATGAACGTGACGGATGAAGCGCAGGTCGAGAAGGGAGTCGCCGATACGGTCGCGAAGTATGGGAAGGTCGATATCCTCGTCAGCAATGCCGGCATCCAGGTCGTACGGCCGCTCGTGGATTTTCCCTTTGCAGACTGGAAACGGCTGCTCGCCATTCATCTCGACGGCGCCTTTCTCACGACCAGGGCTTGCCTGAAGCACATGTACGCCAGGAATTACGGCCGCGTTATCTACATGGGGTCCGTGCATTCGCACGAAGCTTCCAAGCTCAAGGCGCCTTACGTGACCGCAAAGCACGGCTTGCTTGGTCTGTGCCGCGTGCTTGCGAAAGAAGGCGCTGAGCACAATGTGACCGCTAACGTGGTCTGTCCCGGTTTTGTCAGAACTCCCCTGGTCGAAAAGCAGATCCCCGAGCAGGCGGCCGAGCTGGGCATCTCGGAGGCCGATGTCGTGCGCAACGTGATGCTCAAGGACACCGTGGACGGCGAATTCACGACGACGGATGATGTTGCCGATGCCGTACTGTTCTTTGCTGCCGCAACCAACAACGTGATGACCGGGCAGTCGCTGGTGGTGAGCCACGGCTGGTACATGCAGTAGGGCCGGGGACCCGCTGCGCGCTCAATCCTTACACCGTTTCCAGCGCGGCGCCCTTGAAAGCGCTCTGCGGCCAAGCCAAACCGTAATGCTCCCGTAACGTCTTGCCCTCGTATGCTGTGCGGAAAAGCCCCCGCTGCTGCAGCAAGGGGATCACCTGCGTATTGAATACGTCCAGCATCGAGGGGAGGAGCGGCGGCATGATGTTGAATCCATCTGCCGCACCATCGGTGAACCAGTCCTCGATCAGATCGGCAACCTGCTCCGGCGTGCCGGCGAAGGTGAAATGGCCGCGGGCGCCGGCCAGGGTCGCGAGCAGCTCTCGCAACGTGGGCCGGTCGCGCCGCACGTAGTTCAGGATCACCTCGGTTCGGCTGCGCGCCGCTTCCACTATGGCCGGCTTGGGGAAGTCGTCTTCGCTCAGCGGACGATCCAGCGGCAAGTCAGAGAAATCATGCCCGCCGAACCGGCCGGAGAGCCGCTTGCGCCCCACCTCAGGGTCGGAGAGCTCGTTGACCTCGCGCGAGAGCCGCTGGGCCTCGGTTTCGGTGGCCCCGATCATCGGGCTAAGCCCAGGCAGAATGAGCACCTGGGCAGGGACCCGCCCCTCGGCCGCCACCAGCTCTTTCAGGTCGGCATAGAATGCCTGCGCCGTGCTCTTCTCCATATGGGCGGTGAAGACAGCCTCGGCGTGGCGCGCGGCGAAGCG
>DATBYX010000247.1:0-5612 GCA_036513475.1 Xanthobacteraceae bacterium
TGCCGAGCCTCGTGGGGGCCCCACGAGGCCGAGAATGATTGTTTCCCGCTATCCCAAGCCCGCCGAATTGATGCGGCGGTTCGCCCCGGTTGCGCTTGCGGCCGTCCTTTCGATCACCGCGACAGCCTGCCAGACCACTTCGCCGACTGAGACAACGGGTTCGTTCGCCATGGCTTCTCCTCCGCCGGGAGAAGCGGATTGGCGGCGCTCGGCGGATACCTGGGGGGAGCGCTATCGCGCCAATCCCAGTGATCCGGAGGCTGCCATCAATTATGCCCAGGCGTTGCGGGGCAACGGCCAGCGCGCCCAGGCCGTTGCCGTGCTCGAGCAGGCCTCTTTGCGCAACCCAAAGCACATGGGAGTCCTCGGTGCCTATGGCCGGGCGCTCGCCGATGTCGGCAATTACAAGCAGGCTCTTGAAGTCCTCAATCGTGCGCACGCGCCCGATCAGCCTGATTGGCGCGTCCTTTCTGTCCAGGGAGCGGTCCTCGATCAGATGGGCCGGCATGACGAAGCCCAGCGCTACTATGCGACAGCACTGCGGATCGTGCCAGATGAGCCATCGGTCCTATCAAATCTCGGCCTTTCCTATGCCCTTTCCAAGGATCTCGTGCGAGCAGAGGCTACGCTGCGGCGAGCGGCGGCACAGTCACGCCTCGATCCCCGCGTGCGGCAGAATCTGGCCCTGGTCGTCGGCCTGCAAGGCAGATTCGCCGAAGCTGAAGGCATCGCGCAGGCTGACTTGCCGTCGGACGAAGCGGCAACCAATGTTGCCTATCTGCGCAAGATGTTGGCGCAACAGAACGGCTGGAAAAATTCGGACAAACCGGGTAACCCGCCAGTCCGGGCGCAGGGCACCTGAACGAGCAAATCTTTCTCTGTGCTTCGGCCCACGCTTTAGCCCGTAGGCTGGATTGCGCTTGCGCGATCCGACACGATCATTTCCCGGATGTCGCTTACGCTCCATCCAGGCTACTGCTGAGCGGAATGACGATGGCCTCGCAGCAATGACGGCGCCTCCCGGCGGAGCCAAATCGTCAAGGCACCCCGCGGCATTCCTGGACCGTGACGGCGTGCTCAATGCGGACATCGCATACCTTCATCGCCCGGAGGACTTCTCCTGGATCGAGGGCGCAATAGGAGCCGTCAAAACGCTGAACGCTGCCGATTATCTCGTTATCGTCATAACCAATCAGGCTGGCGTAGCCCGAGGCTTCTACGATGAAGCCGCTGTCAATGCTCTGCATTGCTGGATGAACGAGGAGCTGTCCCGTCACGGCGCCCGCATTGACGCCTTCTACTACTGTCCGCACCATCCGCAGGCGACAATTGCGCGCTATGCCCGCGAATGCAACAGCCGCAAGCCCGGTCCGGGGATGCTCCTGCGCGCGATGCGTGAATTGCCGGTGCTCAAGGACGGGAGCTTCGCCGTCGGAGACAAGGAAAGCGATGTTGAAGCGGCGCGGCGCGCGGGTATTCCCTCCTATCTGTTCACCGGCGGCAACCTGCAACAATTCGTGGAACGAATACTCGGTTCTTCAGCGACTGTATGATCGCCCAGCGCGCGACCATCGCGAGCGTGAATCGATGCTCGCTGTAACAACACGCTAGCGGGCGCCGTCGCCGACGACCACAAAAGGCGCCCAGAAAGCCGGGAACGATTCCTGCGGGTCGGAGGGATGATCGATCAAGGTCAGCATGGCCTCGCGCAACGCCTCGGCACGGTTGAGAGATGGATCCTTGCTCAAGCGGGTGAATACGTCGGTCGTGATCCTTGCCGTTGCTTCGTCATCGAGCTGCCAGTGCGAGACCAGGAGCGCGCGCGCCCCGGCGTAAAAGAATGCCCGCGCCAAGCCCGATAGCCCGTCGGCGCCCGGCTTGTCGCCGGCGGCGGTATTGCAGGCGGAAAGCACCACCCAGTCCGCATTGAGCTTGAGCGCGGCAACCTCCGAGGCGGTCAGTAGTCCGTCGTCGTCCTCGGAGGGATGTTCCGGAATGGTGAACACCAGCGCGGGTTCCGCCAGCCCATTCACCTCACCGGAGACAAGACCATGGGTGGCAAAGTAGACGATGCGATAATCGGCAAGGTGCGCGGTTTTTACCGCCTGCTCGGTCGCCTCGGCGCCAAGTTTTATGTCGCTATTGGGGATGCCGAGCGCGGCTGCCACGGCTTTGAGCTCCACGGCCGTGCCGGGGAGCGGCGGCAACAACCCGGAACGCAAGGCGTCAAAATCGGGTCTGCTGCCTCGGAAATAGGAGGAAAAACTGCGTACGGCCGGCGCGCCTGCGGGCGAGGTCTTCGTGCCACGCGCGCTCCCGGGCTCTTTCCGGTCGAGAAGAGGATCGCCGAATCCCGTCAGTGGCTTGCTCCCGGGTACATGGGTTGCGACCTGACGCAAGACTTTGAGACTGGCCACCGACGGTGAAACCGTGATCATGTGGCGGCGCAGGAGCCAAGCGGCTTCGCGGTAGTTGCGCGGTTTGGGCGGCTCGGTCACGAGGATCTGGAACGGCAAGCTGGTGAGGGCCCCGTCAGGCACGACGATGAGCTTCGGCTTCTCGCGAATGAAGTCGTCCACCGGCTGCAGGATGGTCTGGTAGAGCTCATACAGCGCGTCGACCTTGACCGGAGTTGCCTTCCTCTGCTGGATGGCGGCGATGTCGAGTCCGGAACGGATGGCGCTGATTGTCTTGGTGAGCTCCTCTGCGCCGATGTTGAGCTCCTTCCACGTGACTCCTTCGCGTTTCACAGCAAAGACATAACTGGTCTTCTCGCCGATCAGATAGGCGATCAGCACCTCGTCGGGCGTCAGCAAGGCTTGTGTCTCCGCAACCGAAAGCGGTTTGGGGTTTGCCAGCGCGGAGTAGTCGGGAAACTCCTTCGCGAGCTTCGTGTCTGCATCTGCGATTTGACGCTCGATATTCGCCAGTTCCTCTCGCACCGACTTGATCGCCGCATCGCTGCGCGTTTTGCCCGTCGCCGAGAGCGCTTCGATCAGGAATTGGTCTGCCGCATGCCAGCGCGTCCCGAGATCCTGGCGTTGGCGCACAAGGTCGGCAAGCGGGCCTGTACCTGCCGCAAAGCGGACCGCCATCTGCGAAAGCGCGTTCGCCGCTGCCGTATTCTGTGCGGACTGCAAGACCAGGAACGCTTCCGAGGCGAGCGCCTCGTTCCTCGCAGGGTCGGCGAGAGCCGCCCGATGTGCAAGGAACACATGCTCTACAAAATACGGCTTGAGCTCGGCACCGGCGCCATCCCGGTGCCCGACACGCCCGGTCGTGAATACCTGTGCTCGCCCGACCAGCCCGGAAGTCGCCTCTCGCGCATCCTCCAGAGCCGGTGTGACCGCACCCCTTGCGAACTCGAGCTTGGCGAGGCTCACGCGCGTCTCGGCCACGTCTCTATTGTTTTTGCCCCAGTTCTCCTGACGCGTAGCCAGTGCCCGCTGCAGGAGCGGCTCGGCCCGATCGAGTTGCCCCCGTTCGCGATAGATCTCGCCCAGGCTTTGCAGCGTGATGGCGGTCTCGAGCCGTTTGGGTCCGAGCGTCTTCTCCCGGATCGCGAGCGCACGTGCGAGCACGGGTTCGGCTTCGGCAAAGCGTCCTTGTTTGCTGTAGAAGTCGCCAAGGGTCGAAAGTGTCCAGGCGGTCTCGGGATTGTCGGCTCCCAAGGTTTTCTCTCGGATCGCGAGCGCGCGGGAGAGCAGGGGCTCCGCCTCTGCGAACCGTTTTTGCGCGATGTAGTTTGCCGCGAGCGCGGTCAGGTTGGTGGCAATTTCCGGGTGATCGCGGCCAAACAGCTTTTCCATGATCGCGAGCCCGCGCAATCGCAACGCCTCAGCATCCGGTTGGCTCCCCAGATCTTCGTAGACGCCGGCCAGGGACTGCAAGGTGAGCGCAACACTGCGCTGGTTGGGATTGATGCTCTCTTCGATGGCCAAAGCCCGGCGCAGGCGCGTTTCCGCGTCTGCATGGCGCGAAAGATAGAAGTAGACGTTCCCGAGATTGAGGAGACTCTCGGCAACGCTGGGGTGATTGGGTCCGAAGGTTTTTTCCCGAATCGCGAGCGCCCGCAGATGAGCGGCCTCGGCTTCGGTATAGCGGCCCTCCAGCCAGTAACCGTGGCCCAGATTATTGAGGGAATTCGCAACGTCGGGATGGTCGGGCCCGAGCAGCTGCTCGCGCATGGCAAGCGAGCGGCTGAGCACCTTGTCGGCCTCGGCGAAGCGGCCGGCGACCTGATAGACGAGGCCGATGCTGCTCAGCGTGTTGGCGATCTTCGGATCGGCCGGGCCGAGCCTTTCCTCACGAATGGCAAGCGCCTTGCCGAACGACTGCTCGGCATCCCCATAGCGCGCCAGCATCCAGTAATCTCCACCAAGATTGTGGAAGCTGTCGCTGAGCGAGACCGGATCGAGGCCGGCGACCTTCTGCCGGATTGCGAGCGCCTTGGAATGCATTGTCAGTGCATCCTGATAGCGCCCGAGCAGGAAATCGATTGTCCCGAGATTGTCGTAGCTCTGCGCTGTTTCCGGATGGCTGGCCGGATAGACCTGCTCCCGGAGCTCCAGCGCGCGCTTGAAATTTGTTTCCGCCTCCGGGAGGGCCCCGTCTTTTTGAGAGGCGATGGCGGCATTGTTGTACGCGTGCGCGAGCGTTTGCCGCACGGCCGTGTAGGTCGGATGTTTGGGACCCAATAGCTTCTTGACGCTGTCGGCGAGCTGCTCGGCGACGGGGACCGCCTCGCGGTATTTTTTTTCAGCGTAAAGCTCGTTGTAGCGGCTCTCGAGGGCCTGAACCTCCTGAACCGTCACCGACCAGGCGGGGCCGGTACAGAAGAGCGACGTTGCAAGCGCGACAAGAGCCAAAACGCGCCGGGCAATTACTCGCGCCCTCATTATCCATCTCCGCCAAGGCGCCCCTCGGCGCAATCTCTACCCTTGTTTTGCCGGACTTTCCAGGGGCGGGCGGCGTTCGACTGGCCACACGAAGGTGTTATCGCGACAATCGGACCTACTCAAATCCCGAGTTTCCCGTCAAAGTTAGTCCAGCGATCCTGCGTTCCGGAATTCGAGCGTCCGATGAGGTTAAGCTTAGGATGCCCGCGCAACATCTTCACTGCGGGAGTGGCGATTCTTCTGTTTCTCGCCGCTTGGCCGCCGGTACCAACGCAGCCCGCACCGGCCGAGCCGCCATCCACAATCGCAGGCACGCTCATCGTCATGGTCCCAGCCAACGCTGGCCTCGTCGTCGCTGCGGACAGCCGGACGAGCCCAGTGAAGGGGATCGATTGCGATAATCAGGTCAAGATATTCGAGCCCGCGCGTCCCAATCACACGATCCTCACAGTCACCGGCACTCCCACCATCCTTGAGCCCTCGAGCAAGCCGGTCCCGTTGGGACGCATCTGCGATTACATCAACAGCACCAGCCGTATTCTCGATATCCGTAAGGTTGTCCAGGACTTTCTTGAAGAATCCGGCGCGGAAACCATTGCAGCGCTCGACATGAGCGCCCTGGTCAAGCGATGCATCGATGCGACCCGGAGCGCGCTTGCCCAGGGCGGGATCAAGTTGCACCTTCGTCGCACGCAAGACATGTTCAGCGTTGTC
>DATBYX010000248.1:0-3729 GCA_036513475.1 Xanthobacteraceae bacterium
ACGGCAGACCGCAATGGCCGCCGATGATACCGTCGACCCCAGTCTTCCTGATCTCCCCGAATTTGATCGCGCTCGGGGTGGATGCAAAAATGAAGCGGTTGATGATGTCGACGCCGCCGTGGATCACCGCAAGTCTACAGCCGCCGATTTCAAGGTTGATCCGCCGCGGCAAATTGGCCATCCAAGCCCGCGCACTGGTGTTCAGCTCGCGCGAAGCGTGGGCGAACCAAGCGGCTGACAGCCGCTCGCAGCTGCTTCCTGTCGGAAACCCGCAACCGCATCGTCGGAACCAGCCGCAAGGCTCTCCTCGCAATTGCCCATCACCACATTGCCAACCCTGTCGCGAACCAAATCAACGGTTGCGGCAGCATCTGCCCGATAGGCCACCACATCGCCGGTACAGATGATGCGATCGGCCGAAACCGACAGGCGCGTTGCCTCGTCCAGGACGGCCCGCGTGGCTTCCAGATTGCTGTATGGGCCCCCGAACACCATCAGGGGGCCATCGACATGAAGCAATGGAATTGGTCTCGGCATAAAGCCTTTGCTCGCCCTATACTTGGTCATGATAACCGCAGCTTCCTGGTGTCGCCAGCCTCACTCAATAAACGTAGATGAGCGCCTCACCCACACAGCTCAGCTAGAAGGCCCCCAACCGGACCGATTCGGTGCTGAACTCCATCTTCAAATCGACCCCAGCAGCAGCCCGCGCAATGCTAGCTTGCAGGACAAAAGCCTCGGGCGTTCTCGCGAATTCCTTGTGTTTTGGATTGGCGCATTCTGCCGGTGCTGAATGTCCGGGGGCAGGCTCTCGTAGAGCCGCATGATGGAAAACGTCATGTATGGGTTCGGAGGCGGAGCAGTGGGCGCTGTTTCGATCATTTGCTCTGGCTGCCACGCAATCCGCCTTTGACCTCGATGAAACGGGCGATCTCGTCGACTCCCTGTCCCCCGCGCAGATTGCTGAAGACAAACGGCCGCGTGCCGCGCATGCGTTTAGCATCTCGTTCCATGACTGAAAGCGAGGCGCCGACATAGGGCGCCAGATCGACCTTGTTGATCACCAAGAGGTCGGAGCGGGTGATGCCCGGGCCACCTTTTGATGGAATCTTGTCACCGGCGGCAACGTCAATGACGTAGAGCGTGAGATCGGCGAGTTCCGGTGAGAAAGTCGCCGCCAGGTTGTCGCCACCTGATTCGATCAGAACCAGATCGAGTGTGGGAAATTTCTCCTGCATCTCCGCAATGGCGGCGAGATTGATTGACGCGTCCTCGCGGATCGCCGTATGCGGGCAGCCGCCGGTCTCAACGCCGGCGATGCGCTCCGACGGAAGGGCCCCGGTACGCACAAGATACTCGGCGTCCCATTTGGTGTAGATGTCGTTGGTGATCGCAGCGATCTCGTAGCGCCCGCGTAGAGCTTTGCACAGCGCGTCCATGAGCGCGGTTTTGCCCGAACCGACCGGGCCGCCGATGCCGACGCGGAGCGGGCCGTGAGGGTTGGTCATGATCTGAACAACCGCGCGCACCGGGTCTCGTGATGCGTGCTCGCGCAATCAGTGCGGAAGGCGGCACTCCCGACGTCGCGCGCGGCGGTCGAGCACACCACGGGCTCGAGCGGGGCCAGCACGCGCTTCTCGCGCTTTGCAGGCTGCGGACTCTCAGTAGTCATGGCCGTGATGACGATGATGATGATGGTGGTGTCCGTAGGCGCCGTGCTCTGGTTCGAACGGCGCCTCTATCGGCGTCAAATGGGCGCCCAGCCCACGCAACATGTCCCCCAGCACGTCGTCGCGGCGAATGCGCAACGTGCTGCCGATCACCTGCAGGTCGGTATGACGATTGCCGATGTGCCAGGCGAGCCGCGCGAGTTCGTGCGCAGATGCCGCGCTGATCTCGAAGAGCGACTCGTGCTTGCCGGCGACGCGTACCAGGGCGCCATTCTCGAGCACGAGACCGTCGCCGTCGTGCAGCGCAGCTGCGTGCGGCAGATCGAGCAGGAATTGGATGCCGCGTTCGCCGGTCAGCATGATTCGTCGGCGATAGCGTTCGTCGGCATCGAGCACGACCTTGTCGATCGCCGTTGTGGGGTTCCAGGTGCCAGCAGCTCTGATTTCAGATGCGCGCTGCATCGGACGCGTACCTTTAGAACAAGAAATACCGCTGCGCCATCGGCAGCACCTCGGCGGGCGCGCAAGTCAAGAGCTCGCCGTCAGCCCGTACTTCGTAGGTTTCCGCATCGACTTCTATATGTGGTGTGGCACTGTTGTGCACCATGCTCTTCTTCGAGATGCCGCCACGGGTATTCTCCACCGCAACGAGCTTCTTCTCGATGCCGAGTTTTGCCCGCAGTCCGCCCCGCAGCGCGGCCTTGGACGTAAACACCACCGAGGACGCGGTAAGCGCCTTTCCGAAGGCCGCGAACATCGGGCGGTAATGCACGGGCTGGGGTGTGGGGATGGATGCATTGGGATCGCCCATCTGCGCGGCGATGATGCTGCCCCCCTTGATGATGCAGTCGGGCTTCACCCCGAAGAAAGCCGGCGACCAGAGCACGAGGTCGGCGAGCTTGCCCTTTTCCACCGAGCCGATGTGCTTCGAGACACCGTGCGCGATTGCCGGGTTGATGGTGTATTTGGCGATGTAGCGCTTGGCGCGCACATTGTCGTTGTCTCCTTTCTCCTGCGCGAGCCGCCCGCGCTGCTTCTTCATCTTGTCCGCGGTTTGCCAGGTGCGGATGATCACTTCGCCAATCCGCCCCATGGCCTGGCTGTCCGACGACATCATCGAGAGCGCGCCGATATCGTGCAGGATGTCTTCCGCGGCGATGGTCTCTTTCCTGATGCGGCTTTCGGCAAATGCCAAGTCCTCCGCAATCGACGGATCGAGATGATGGCACACCATGAGCATGTCGAGATGCTCGTCGATGGTGTTCGTGGTGAACGGCCGCGTCGGGTTGGTCGATGAAGGCAGCACATTCTTGAGGCCCGCGACCTTGATGATGTCGGGCGCATGGCCGCCGCCGGCGCCTTCGGTATGGAAGGCATGGATGGTGCGGCCCTTGAACGCGGCGATGGTGTCCTCGACGAAGCCCGACTCATTGAGCGTGTCGGAGTGGATCATCACCTGCACGTCGTAGTCGTCGGCGACCGACAGGCAGCAATCGATGGCTGCCGGGGTGGTTCCCCAGTCCTCGTGCAACTTGAGCGAACAGGCACCGCCTTTGATCATCTCCTCAAGGGCTGCCGGGCGCGACGCATTGCCCTTGCCGGCAAAGCCGAGGTTCACCGGCAATCCGTCCGCAGCCTGGATCATGCGTCCGATGTGCCATGGCCCCGGCGTGCAGGTGGTCGCGAAAGTGCCGTGCGCCGGGCCAGTGCCGCCGCCGAGCATAGAGGTGACCCCGGACATCAGTGCCTCTTCCACCTGCTGCGGACAGATATAGTGGATATGCGTGTCAAAGCCGCCGGCCGTGAGGATCTTTCCCTCGCCCGCGATCACCTCGGTGCCGGGCCCAATGATGATGGTGACATCCGGCTGAATGTCGGGATTACCGGCCTTGCCGATCCCCGCAATACGATCTCCCTTGAGTCCGACATCGGCTTTCACCACGCCCCAGTGGTCGAGGATCAACGCGTTGGTGATGACTGTATCGACCGCTCCTTGCCTGTTGCTGATCTGGCTTTGGCCCATGCCGTCGCGGATCACCTTGCCACCGCCGAATTTCAC
>DATBYX010000249.1:0-4712 GCA_036513475.1 Xanthobacteraceae bacterium
TCAAGGTGACGCGCAACCTGGTCGCGCATGATCTCTGTCTGCTCACGGACTTTGAGAGCAAACGGATCGGCTCCATGGGCGGCTGCTTCGTTCAGCATGACCGAGATGGGAGTCTTCAAGGCGTGGGCGAGATTGCCGACATGAGTTCGCGCGCGCGTAACAATCTCGCGGTTCGCATCCAGCAGAGCGTTCGTCTCGCGCGCGAGCAGCGCGATTTCCACCGGGAACGCGCCTTCCAGCCTTTCGGCGCCGCCCCCGCGAATGGCCGCAAGACTTTCCGAGATACGCTTGAGCGGCGCGAGACCGAAGCGTACCTGAAATGTCGTGGTCAGCAGCAGCACCACCGCAAGGATCCCAAACGTGACGAGGAGGGCACCGTCGAAGCTGCGGGTTTCCTCCTCGATCTCGGCAGCATCGCCTGCCACTGCGACGAGAAATCGGCCCTCCTCTCCGAGATCGATGGTGCGCTCAACAATGCGCAGCTCCTGCCCTTCGGGACCCTCGACGTAGCCGGCGCGCGCGCCGCCGGGCGTAGTGGAGGGATCGGTGAGGTGGGGCAAGGGTGCGTCCCATAACGAGCGGGACGACCGCACGTCCGGCGTGGGGACATCCAGCCTCGTCACCTGCCAGTACCAGCCGGACAGCGGCAGATCGAACAAGGGCTCCCCGATGGACTGCGGGAATTTGCCGGCATTCTCTTCGGGGGTCGCGACATCGGCAACGAGACTGCGGAGATAAACACCTAGCCGCCGGTCGAATGCGCGTTCCACCGCGGCACGATAGAGCGAGCTGAGCACGACCCCGGTGACAAGAAGAATCAGCGCGATCCAAGTGGTCGCCGAGAAGAAAAGCCGCAGCGCGAGCGAATTAAGACGCATCGCCTGGCGGCGCGAGAAGATAGCCTAATCCGCGTACCGTCTGGATTATATCGACACCGAGCTTGCGGCGGATGCGGCCGACAAAAACCTCGATCGTATTGGAATCGCGGTCGAAGTCCTGGTCATAGAGATGCTCGACCAGCTCAGTGCGTGAGACCACGCGGCCGGAATGGTGCATAAGATACGAGAGCAACCGGTATTCATGAGAAGTAAGCTTTACCGGGTTGCCGTCGACGGTCACTCGTCCGGTGCGGGTGTCGAGCCGGACGCTCCCGCAATTGAGCTCGCTTTTTGCATGACCCGCGGAGCGGCGCAAAAGAGCGCGAATTCGCGCCAGGACCTCCTCAAGGTGGAAGGGCTTGGCGACATAGTCATCGGCGCCGGCATCAAATCCTTGGACCTTGTCGCTCCAGCGGTCGCGCGCGGTCAACATGAGAACGGGCATGCTGCGGCCTGCGCGCCGCCACGCCTCCAAAACAGAAATGCCATCCATCTTGGGCAGACCGATATCCAAAATAACGGCGTCGTAGGGCTCGGTCTCGCCGAGAAAATGCCCTTCCTCGCCATCGAAAGCCCGGTCGACCACGTAGCCCGCATCGGTGAGCACAGTCACAAGCTGCCGGTTGAGATCAGGATCGTCCTCAATAACGAGGAGGCGCAAGGCAGAGTCCCTCCAGTGACACCCGTTTAGCGCAAAGAATCGCACTTTGCCTGTGAATGTGCCAGTACATAATGGGCCCCGAAAGGGCCAGAAAGCCGGCGCCGCCATTGAGCGTGCGGCATATCGACCTCTTCTTTCTCTTGCCCTTGGCAGCCCCGAACATGCTATCAATTTTGCACCTTTCAACGGGATCGCGGCCGTGAACGAGGATTTTATTCTTGAGACCGAGGATCTCACGAAGGAATTCGCGGGCTTCGTCGCGGTCAATGGGGTGAACTTGCGCATCGCGCGCGGCAGCATTCATGCGCTCATCGGGCCCAATGGCGCCGGTAAAACCACCTGTTTCAATCTGCTGACGAAATTCCTTCGCCCCACGCGGGGTCGGATCATCTACAGGGGACGCGATATAACGGCGGTGCCTCCCGCTGCCGTGGCACGCCTCGGCGTGGGCCGGTCGTTTCAGATCTCAGCCATTTTTCCGCATCTGACAGTCCTTGAGAATGTCCGCATCGCACTGCAGCGCAAACGCGGCGGATCGTTTGATTTTTGGAGATCCAAAAACGTCCTCGATGCTTTCAACGAGCGCGCCCTTGCGCTCATCACCGACGTAGGCTTGGCGTCGTATGCTCATCACACTGCGGTGGAATTGCCCTACGGTCGCAAGCGTGCCCTCGAAATTGCGACCACGCTCGCGCTCGACCCCGAGATACTGCTGCTCGACGAGCCCATGGCCGGCATGGGGCATGAAGATATCGACCGTATCAGCGCATTGATCAAATCAGTTGCGGCCAATCGTACCGTGCTGATGGTCGAGCACAATCTCAGCGTCGTCGCAAACCTGTCCCATCGCATCACCGTGCTCACGCGCGGCCGTGTATTGGCGGAGGGCAATTACCAGACGGTCTCAGCCGATCCAAGCGTCCGTGAAGCCTATCTCGGTGTTGGCCATGCTTAGCCCCAGCCCATCGCCGCTGCTCGCAATCGAAGGGCTGCAGGCATGGTATGGCGAGTCTCACGTGCTGCACGGTGCCACCTTCGAGGTGTTGTCCGGTGAAGTGGTCACGCTTCTCGGCCGCAACGGGGCAGGCAAAACGACAACCTTGAAATCGATCATGGGCATTGTAGGCCAACGTGCCGGGTCGGTGCGCTATGACGGCCGCGAAATCATCGCCTTGAGCAGTGACCGGATTGCGCGCCTAGGGATTGCGCTCTGTCCCGAGGAACGAGGCATTTTTTCCAGCCTCAGTGTCGAGGAAAACCTTCTGTTGCCGCCCAAGGTGCTGCCAGGAGGACTCGATCGCGAGCGTATCTTTGAGCTGTTTCCCAACCTCAAAGAGCGCCTGTCGAGCCAGGGCACCAAGCTGTCTGGCGGCGAGCAACAGATGCTCGCGATCGCCCGGATCTTGCGCACCGGCGCTCGCCTGTTGCTGCTCGACGAACCGACCGAGGGGCTCGCCCCCGTGATCATTCAACAGATCGGCAAGACTATCGGCCTTCTTAAGCAGCAGGGGTTTACCATCCTGCTGGTCGAGCAAAATTTCCGTTTCGCTTCGACCCTGGCGGATCGCTATTACGTCATGGAGCACGGCCGCATTATCGACCGCTTCGCCAATGCCGAGCTCGAGGCCAATCTCGGCAAGATTCATGAGTATCTCGGCGTGTGAAGTCTGGGATGGACAAGGAAGGAGGAGTGCCTGAAATGAAACGCATACTCGCAGCGGCGCTGGCCGCACTGCTCATGGGCGCAGGCGCCCAGGCGCAGACCAAGGTCAAGATCGGTGTCCTCAGCGACATGTCGAGCTTGTATTCCGATATCGGCGGAGCCGGCTCGGTTGCTGCCGCGAAGCTTGCCATTGCCGATTTCACCGCCGGCAACAAGGACGTGCAGGTCGATCTCGTTTCCGCCGACCATCAGAACAAGCCCGACGTCGGCTCCAGCATCGCCAATCAGTGGTTCGATGTCGACAACGTGGACTTGATCGTCGATGTGCCCAATTCGGGCGTTGCTCTCGCAGTCAGTGAAATCGCGCGCCAGAAGAATAAGGTGTTCGTCGTTTCGGGCGCCGCGGCATCCGACCTCACAGGTCCGAAGTGCAACGCCAACACCATTCACTGGACCTATGATACCTGGATGCTGGCGAACGGCACCGGCAAGGCGCTGGTCAAGACCGGTGGTGACACCTGGTTCTTTCTGACCTCCGACTATGCGTTCGGGCACGCGCTCGAGCGCGACACCGCGGCCGCGGTGGAAGCGAGCGGTGGAAAGGTGCTCGGCAAGGTGCGCCACCCGCTGAACACAAATGACTTTTCCTCCTTCCTCCTGCAGGCGCAGTCATCAAAGGCCAAGATCATCGGCCTTGCCAACGCCGGCGGTGACACCATCAACTCAATCAAGCAGGGCGCTGAGTTCGGTATCACCAAGGGCGGACAGAAATTCGCCGGGCTCCTCGTATTCGCCAGCGATGTGGTCGCTCTGGGCCTGCCGACGGCACAAGGTCTCACCTTGACTGAGACGTGGTACTGGGACGCGAACGATGGCAACCGGGCGTGGACGAAACGCTGGCAAGAGGAACGTTCAGGCAAGTTCCCGACCATGGTGCAGGCCGGCGTCTATTCGGGAGTCACTCATTATCTCAAGGCTGCGGCAGCACTCAAAAGCGTTGCCGATGGCAAAGCGACCGTGGCCAAGATGAAGGAGATGCCGACAGCCGACGCGCTGTTCGGCAAAGGCACGATCCGGGCAGATGGCCGCAAGATCCACGACGCCTATCTCTATGAAGTGAAGACCCCGGCCGAATCCAAACATCCCGGCGATATCTATACCCTGCGTGCGACCATCCCCGCAGCCGAAGCCTTTCGTCCGCTCAAGGAAGGCAGTTGCCCGCTCGTGAGCGGCTGACCCGGCGATCCTCCCCAAAGGCGACGCCAATGGGGAGGTACCACTGCGCTCGCATGACGTGATCCCCGGGGCACCGGTTCATGTTCGAGGTCCTGGGCATTCCGTCGCAAGCTCTCTTCGGGCAGCTCCTGATCGGGCTCATTAACGGCTCGTTCTACGCGCTGCTGAGCCTCGGGCTTGCAGTCATTTTCGGAATGCTCAACATCATCAATTTCAGCCATGGCGCCCAGTACATGCTGGGCGCCTTCACCGCGTTCTTTCTCCTGCAATATGG